>NZ_JAFLNG010001249.1 GCF_017427025.1 Streptomyces sp. FH025 | reverse complement strand
AGCCAGCGGCGTCACCGCCACCCGTGCAACCACCGCATCCGCCACATGGACGACCACATCGCCCCAGGCGAACGGGATTTCAGGGCTGTCCTGACGCCCGTCCGTGCCCACGATCACGTGCAGGGCCGCGTCCAGCAGCGCCGGGTGCAGTCCGAATCCTGCCGCGCTCACGCCGTCCGGCAGCGCGACCTCGGCGAACAGTTCCTCGCCACGCCGCCAGGCCGCACGAACCCCCTGGAACGCGGGACCGTAGGCCAGGCCGCGCCCGGCGAGTGCCGGGTAGAACCCGTCCAGGTCCACGGCCTCCGCACCCGCCGGAGGCCACTGCCCCCAGCTTTCCCGGACGGGTCCGTCGGCAGAAGCCAGAACACCCGTCGCGTGCCGGGTCCACTCCCCCTCGGACGCGGCATCTTCGGCCTGGGCGTAGACCGCCACCGCACGGCGCCCGGACTCATCCGCCTCGTCCACCGTCACCTGCACCCGCACGCCACCCCGGGCCGGAAGCACCAGCGGCGACTCGATCAGCAGCTCCTCGACCCGGCCACAACCCGCCTCGTCACCAGCCCGCACCACCATCTCGACCAGCGCGGCCCCCGGAACCACCACCCGACCGGCGACCACATGATCCGCCAGCCACGGCTGCCCGGACAACGACAACCGCCCGGTCAGCACCACACCACCACTCGCCGGCAACGCCACCGCCGCACCCAACAACGGGTGACGCGCCGGAGACTGACCCAACCCGACCGCATTCACCCCAAGGGAACCAGCCGG
>NZ_JAFLNG010001248.1 GCF_017427025.1 Streptomyces sp. FH025 | reverse complement strand
GGTTCAGCGTTGGCGCTTCAAAGCGGGTACGGGAATATCAACCCGTTGTCCATCGACTACGCCTGTCGGCCTCGCCTTAGGTCCCGACTTACCCTGGGCAGATCAGCTTGACCCAGGAACCCTTGGTCAATCGGCGCAAGAGTTTCCCACTCTTGTATCGCTACTCATGCCTGCATTCTCACTCGTATACCGTCCACGACTGGTTTCCACCGCCGCTTCACCCGGCACACGACGCTCCCCTACCCATCACAGCCCCCGTTAGGAGTATTGCTGCAATGACACGACTTCGGTGATGTGCTTGAGCCCCGCTACATTGTCGGCGCGGAATCACTTGACCAGTGAGCTATTACGCACTCTTTCAAGGGTGGCTGCTTCTAAGCCAACCTCCTGGTTGTCTCTGCGACTCCACATCCTTTCCCACTTAGCACACGCTTAGGGACCTTAGTCGGTGTTCTGGGCTGTTTCCCTCTCGACCATGGAGCTTATCCCCCACAGTCTCACTGCCACGCTCTCACTTACCGGCATTCGGAGTTTGGCTAAGGTCAGTAACCCGGTAAGGCCCATCGCCTATCCAGTGCTCTACCTCCGGCAAGAAACACGTGACGCTGCACCTAAATGCATTTCGGGGAGAACCAGCTATCACGGAGTTTGATTGGCCTTTCACCCCTAACCACAGGTCATCCCCCAGGTTTTCAACCCTGGTGGGTTCGGTCCTCCACACGGTCTTACCCGCGCTTCAACCTGCCCATGGCTAGATCACTCCGCTTCGGGTCTTGGGCATGCAACTC
>NZ_JAFLNG010001247.1 GCF_017427025.1 Streptomyces sp. FH025 | reverse complement strand
GGTTCGTCGGATACCGTCCAGGTATTCGAAGTACCTCCGCGTCCTTCCCGGGCCCGCTTCGGCGGGCTCGGGTTCGGACGTTGTACGGCCTTCGCACCACCGGCTCCGGACCCGCGCCGAAGCTCGCACCGCACCGCCGCACCCTGTGAGGAGAGGAACCGTGACACCGCCCGACGACCGCAGCGGCCAGTACGGCGTTCCGTACCCTGGCACAGGCCATGACGCCTTCGGAGCACCCGGCGTCGGCCACGGTCAGCAATACGGCCGGCACCACTACGGGCAGCCTCAGCAGCACCCGTACGCCCGGCCCGAGGAGCAGTACGGCCAGTACGACCAGTACGCGCGGCAGCAGCCCGCCTACGACACCCCGCCGCCCGGCTACCCGACGCCGGCGCCCGCTCCGGCCCCGGACTTCCAGCCGGCCCAGGAACCGGGGCACATCGAGGAGTTCGACGACGAACCGGACTCCGGCCCGCTGATCAGGCCGTTCGCGATGACCGGTGGCCGCACCCGGCCGCGCTACGAACTCGCGCTGGAGGCCCTGGTCTCCGCCGACGTCGATCCGCAGCGCCTGGCCACCCTCCTCCCCGAGCACCAGCGGATCTGCACGCTGTGCAAGGAGGTCAAATCCGTCGCGGAGGTGTCGGCGCTGCTCTCCCTTCCCCTGGGAGTGGCCCGCATCCTCGTGGCCGACCTGGCCGAGGCCGGCCTGGTCGCCATCCACCAGCCCGCTTCCGGCGGCGAATCCGGAAACCAGCCCGACGTCACGCTGCTCGAAAGGGTCCTCAGTGGACTTCGCAAGCTCTAACGCGGCCGCCCCCACCCGCGCCACC
>NZ_JAFLNG010001246.1 GCF_017427025.1 Streptomyces sp. FH025 | reverse complement strand
CCGTACTCTCGCGGGCCAGGGTCATCAGGTGTTCGTGGAGGTCACTCCGCACCCGGTGCTGATGGGCGCGATGAACGACACCCTCGAAGAGGTCGCGCTGGACTCGGCGTCGATGCCGGCCGCCGTCTGCGGCACTCTGCGCCGCGACGACGGCGGCGCCCAGCGCCTGCTCACCTCGCTGGCCGAGGCGTTCGTGAGCGGTGTGGCGGTCGACTGGACCTCCGTCCTGCCGTCCACCGACCCGGTCAGGCTGCCGACGTACGCCTTCCAGCACGAGCGTTACTGGCCGCGTGCGGCTGCGCCGGCTCTCGGCGGGGACGCGGTGTCCCTGGGTCTGGGTGCGGTGGGTCACCCGTTGCTGGGTGCGGCGGTCGAACTGGCCGGTGGGGCGGGCCTGGTGTGCACCGGGCGGTTGTCGGTGCGCACGCACCCGTGGCTGGCCGACCACGTCGTGGGCGGGGCGGTGCTGCTGCCCGGAACCGGGTTCGTCGAGATGGTGGTGCGGGCCGGTGACCAGGTGGGTTGCGGTCTGCTGGAGGAACTGACCCTCCAGGCACCGCTGGTCCTGCCCGCCGACGGCTCCGGTGTCCAGGTCCAGGTGGTTCTGGCCGACGTCGATGAGGACGGACGGCGGACGGTCGAGGTGTTCTCCCGCCCCGATGCCGCCGATGCGCAGCAGGGCTGGGTACAGCACGCGAGCGGCGTGGTCGCCCCGGCCGAGGGCACCGCCGTCGCGGAGGAGGACTTCGCGGTCTGGCCGCCGCGTGACGCCACCGTCGTGGACGTCACCGGGATCTACGAGGCCGGCGCGGGCGCGTCGTACGGCTACGGCCCCGCCTTCCAGGGGCTGCGGGCGGTGTGGCGCCGCGGCGAGGATCTCTTCGCCGAGGTGGCGCTGCCCGAGGACGTCGCCGCGGACGCGGGC
>NZ_JAFLNG010001245.1 GCF_017427025.1 Streptomyces sp. FH025 | reverse complement strand
CACGAGGCTCAACCGGCCGCGGTGGGCCCGGCGGCGCCCAGCCGCCGCACCAGCACCAGGGTCCGGTCGTCCGCGACGTCCTGCGCCACCGTGTGCACCAGCCGTCGCGCCGCACCCCGGGCCACCTGCTGCTGCGGCAGGTGCGTGCGCACCTCCGGCTCGGCGGCGGCCAGCAGCCGGCCCACCCCCTCGTCCAGGTCGCGGCCCGGCACCTCCACCAGGCCGTCGCTGAACAGCAGCAGCGAGTCGCCGTACGACAGCCGCCCCGACACCGCCGGGTACGGCGCGCCCGGCACCAGGCCCAGCGCCGGGCCGCCGTGCTCGGACGCCTCCCAGCCTCTGCGCCGGCAGTACCGCACGGGCGGGGGGTGGCCGGCGTTGAACAGCCGGTAGTGGCCGGTCGCCGGGTGCAGCGCGAGGTGCACGGCGGTCGCGAAGTCGTCCTCCCAGCCCATCCGGACCAGGTGGTCGTTGGCCGCGGGCAGGAACGCCTCCGGCGGCACCCGGCCCAGCAGCATCGCGAAGGCGCCCGACAGGTGGGTCGACCGGGCGGCCGCCCGGCTGCCCTTGCCGGACACGTCCACCAGCACCAGCTCCAGCAGGTCCTCCTCGGGGCGGTGGGCGCAGAGCAGGAAGTCCCCCGAGAACGACGCGCCCCCGGCCGGGGCCAGCGCGCTGTCGAAGTGCCAGTCCAGCAGCCGCTCCGGCAGTCGGGCCAGCGTCCGGTTGTGCTCGGCCAGCTCCAGCAGCATCGAGTCGCCCTGCGTCCCGCGCAGCCCCAGCCGGTGCCGGAACCGGTTCGCCGCCAGCACCGTCGCCCCCGTGCAGGCCAGCACCACCGACACCCCCAGCCGCACCCCGAGCGGGTCCTGCGCCACCGCGCCCAGCACACTGCCCGCCAGTGCCGTGCACACCAGCACCAGCAGC
>NZ_JAFLNG010001244.1 GCF_017427025.1 Streptomyces sp. FH025 | reverse complement strand
GCGGACCCTGGCGAGCCAGAACTACCAGGTGTTCGTGGAGGTCACTCCGCACCCGGTGCTGATGGGCGCGATGAACGACACCCTCGAAGAGGTCGCCCAGGAGGCGGGCCCGGGTTCGGTGCCCGCGGCGGTGTGCGGAACGCTGAGGCGTGACGACGGTGGCACGACGCGCCTGGTCACCTCGCTGGCCGAGGCCTTCGTCAACGGCGCGCCCGTGAACTGGACATCCGTCCTGCCCGTCGGCGAGCGGATCGAGCTGCCCACCTACGCCTTCCAGCACGAGCAGTTCTGGCCGCCGGCCGCGGGGCCGGCTCTCGGCGGGGACGCGGTGTCCCTGGGCCTGGGTGCGGTGGGCCACCCGCTGCTGGGTGCGGCGGTCGAACTGGCCGGTGGCACCGGCGTGGTGTGCACCGGGCGGCTGTCGGTGCGCACGCACCCGTGGCTGGGTGACCATGTGGTCGGCGGGGTGGTGCTCCTGCCGGGTACCGGGTTCGTCGAGATGGTGGTGCGGGCCGGTGACCAGGTGGGCTGCGGCCTGCTGGAGGAACTGACCCTCCAGGCACCGCTGATCTTCCCGGCCGACGGCGGCGGGGTGCAGGTCCAGGTCGTCGTCGCCGACGCCGATGAGGACGGACGGCGGATGGTCGAGGTGTTCTCCCGCCCCGATGCCGCCGATGCGCAGCAGGGCTGGGCGCAGCACGCGAGCGGCGTGGTGGCCCCGTCCGAGGGCAGCGCCGTCGCGGAGGAGGACTTCGCAGTCTGGCCGCCGCGTGGCGCCACGGCGGTCGACGTCAGCGGCATGTACGAGTCGCTGGCCGACACCCCGTACGGCTACGGGCCGGCGTTCCAGGGGCTGCGGGCGGTGTGGCGCCGCGGCGAGGATCTCTTCGCCGAGGTGGCGCTCCCGGAGTCGGTGGCGCAGGAGGCCGGG
>NZ_JAFLNG010001242.1 GCF_017427025.1 Streptomyces sp. FH025 | reverse complement strand
CCGACCCTCCTCGGGTTGCACCGCTTCAACGAGGCCGACGCCGGCGCGGCCGAGGAGGCCCTCCTGGCCTGCTGCGGCAGCCACCGCTGGGCCCTACGGCTCACCGCGCACCGGCCGTACCCCGACATAGAGTCCCTGCTGGCCGCGGCCAGCGAGGCCTCCTACGACCTCCGCCCGGCCGACCTGGCCGAGGCCCTGGCCGACGAGAGCTGGATGCCGCAGCCCCTGCTCGGCATGCGGGCCCCGGGCAGCCAGGCCGCGCACACCGCACTGCGGGCGGCCCACGCCGCGTACGAGGCCCGCTTCGGCCACGTGTTCGTGGTCTGCCTGGACGGGGTCGACCCGGAGGAACTGCTCGACACCGTGCTCTCCTCGATCCGCACCCGACTGGCCAACGACCCGGACGAGGAACGGCTGATCGCGGCGGACGAACTCCGCCGGATCGCCCTCACCCGGCTGGAACACCTGGTCGCCACCCACTCGGAAGCGGGAGCGCGCTAAGGCCTGTCTGACAATTCCCGCCGGGCGCGCGACGCTAATTGTCAGACATGGCCTAGAGCCCCGCTACCCCGCCTGCGCGGCCCGCAGCTTGGCCACCTGCTGCCGGACGACCCGTACGTCCGGCACGGGGGCCGGCTCGGGGGCGACCCCGGAGGTGGTGAACACCGCGAGGGCCGGACCGACCCGGACCAGCAGGGCGCGCCGGGCCAGTACGGCGGAACCGGATTCATTCGTGAGGGTGAATCCGATCGCCGCGTCCGCTCCCTCGGGCGTGGGCGTGTCCTCCCGGTTCAGCCGGTGCCTCGTACGGACCGGCACCTTCTTCCCCGGCTTCTCGCCGGGCTTCTCGACCGAGGGCACCGAGGTGAACGAGGTGCACGGGCCGAACAGCCGCTCCAGCTCCCCCTGCAGCACGGCGGCCCGCCCGGCCCGGTGGCCGAGCAGCGCGACGCGCACCCCGCCCTTGGCGTCGGCGGCCCGGACCACGCTCAGGTCCGTCTCCGCGTACGGG
>NZ_JAFLNG010001241.1 GCF_017427025.1 Streptomyces sp. FH025 | reverse complement strand
CTATCGTGCACAGGTGCACGAGGCGGCCCGGGACCCCGGGCGCCGCACGTGAGGGGAGCTGCAGGTGATCGGACGGGCGCTGAACGGGCGTTACGAACTCGTCGAGATACTCGGCGTCGGCGGCATGGCCACCGTCTGGCGCGGCATCGACCACGTGCTGGGCCGTCAGGTGGCCGTCAAGGTCCTCAACGGGGGCCTCGCCGACGATCCCCGCTTCGCCGAGCGCTTCAGCCGCGAGGCGCAGCACGCCGCCATGCTGGTGCACCCGAGGATCGTCATGGTCTTCGACTCCGGCGTGGACCAGGGCACCCCGTTCATCGTCATGGAGCTGGTCCAGGGCCGCTCCCTCGCCGCCGTGCTGGCCCAGCAGCCGCAGCTGCCGGTGGAGCGCGCCGTCGGCATCGCGGCGGCGGTGTGCGAGGCGCTGTCCGTCGCGCACGCGGCCGGGCTGGTGCACCGGGACATCAAGCCCGGGAACATCATGATCACCGACGACGGCGGGGTGAAGGTCGTCGACTTCGGCATCGCCCGGGCCGGCTCCTCCAGCAACCTGACCCAGACCGCGAGCGTGCTCGGTACGGCCGCCTACCTCTCGCCCGAGCAGGCCACCGCCTCCGCCCTGGACGGCCGCACCGACCTGTACGCCGTCGGCTGCGTGCTGACCGAAATGCTCACCGGCGAAACCCCGTTCACCGCCGAGACCCCGGTGGCGATCGCCTTCAAGCACGTCAGCGAGCAGCCGCAGCCCCCGTCCGTACGGCGTCCCGGACTGCCGCCCGCGCTGGACGCGGCGGTGCTGCGCCTGCTCGCCAAGAACCCGGCCGTCCGCCCGGCCGACGCGGCCGCGGCGCGCGCCGAACTCCTCGCCACCGTCCCGGGGCTGGCCGTCGGCGATCCGACCGCCGAGCTGCTGGCGACCGCGGCCGCGACCCAGGTGCTGCCGCCGGCCGCCCCCGCGTACCCGAACCAGCCCGCGTACCCGGACCAGTCCGCACACCCGGACCAGCCGGTGCA
>NZ_JAFLNG010001240.1 GCF_017427025.1 Streptomyces sp. FH025 | reverse complement strand
TGTCGTAGACGCTGATCGGCAGCACGCGGACCGTGGGGTCGGCGCAGGTCTGCTCGAACCAGCTGCCCTCGTCGTCCGTGGCGGGGTTTCCGATCAGCAGGGCGCGGGTGTGCTCGCCGGTGAGCAGTCCTCGCATCGCGGCGCCGATGATCCGGCCGATGCCGCCGGCCTCGTCCACGATGACCATCAGGCGGGGCGCGTGGATGCCCTGGACGGCGGACTCGTCGTGCGGCGGAGCGCTGAAGCCGTACGCCACGACGACGCTTGAGCCATGGCGGTCGGGCATCTTCCACTGGGCGACGCCGACTTCGCCGGGCAGGCCGGCGCGGGCGACGATCTGGCGGATGTGGGGCCACATCTGGCGCTGGACCTGGCGGGCCCGGGTGGCGGTGGTGACCGTGAGGGCGGTGCCGGGCGGGTGCACGACGGCGGACCAGACGGCGGCACGGGCGGCAATGTGGGTCTTGCCGGAGCCGAAGCAGCTCGGGACGGCGACTCGGCGGTTGTCGACGAGGGCTTCGAGGATGTCCCGCTGGCGGCTCCACTGGGATTCGCCGAGCACGTCCTCGACGAATCCGACCGGGTCGTCGGCCCACAGGGCGTAGGGGGTGCCGGCCTCGGCGTCGGCCGCTGCGAGGACCTGCGCCCAATCGCCGGTGTCGAGGGTGGCGTAGAAGCGCCGGCGGACGGCAGGGGCTGCGGCGGCGAGTTCGGCGTAGAGGCGGCGGCCAAGCCTGCCGGGGCGGGGCGCGGGCACCGCGGGCAGCGGCTTGGTCACGTGACCCTCCTGTTCGTGTCGGTCGGCAGGCCACGGTGCCGGACCTGCGGTCGGGTGTCGCGCCGAGGGGTCCGCGAGAAATTTACCTTCCTCTTCTTTATAGACCTGAGTCAACTTCTCTGCGAGGCTGGTACCGCCAGCCGGGGACCGCGAACCCCCGGCCCCAACCTCAAGGAGACCAACCATGGCCCCGATCACCCGGATCACCGCCCGGCACGCGGCAGTCGCCTTCGCCCTC
>NZ_JAFLNG010000124.1 GCF_017427025.1 Streptomyces sp. FH025 | reverse complement strand
TGCGCGCCGCGGGCCGCGCGGGTCAGTCCAGTTGGGCGAGGCCCTCGGTGGCGATCCGCTCGAAGACGGCGAGGTCGTTCTCGAAGATCGAGTCCGGCACCGGCCAGTGGATCACCAACTCGGTGATGCCCAGCTCCCGGTAGGTGCCGGCCCAGTCCACGAAGGCGTCCAGCGACTGGAGCGGCTTCTCCGCCGTCGAGCCCTGGAGCAGCACCTTCTCCAGCGTCGCCACGTCCCGGCCCTGTGCCTCGCAGGCGGCCGTCAGCTTCGCGATCTGCGCGGCGATCACGCCGGGCGCCTGCTCGACCGGCACGTCCGCGGGCCCCTTCGGGTCCCCGTACGTCACCCAGCCCTGCCCGTACTCGGCCGCCAGCCTCATCCCGCGCGGCCCGGCCGCCGCGACGTAGAACGGCACCCGCGGGGTCTGTACGCAGCCGGGGATGTTGCGCGCCTCGACCGCCGAGTAGTACGTGCCCTCGCGGGTCGTCGCGTCGCCGCGCAGCAGCTCGTCCAGCAGCGGCAGGAACTCCCCGAAGCGGTCCGCCCGCTCCTTCGGCGACCACGCCTCCTGCCCCAGCGCCGTCGCGTCGAAGCCCGTCCCGCCGGCCCCGATCCCCAGCGTGAGCCGCCCGCCGGACACGTCGTCCAGCGTGATCAGCTCCTTCGCCAGCGTCACCGGATGCCGGAAGTTCGGCGAGGTCACCAGCGTTCCCAGCCGCAGCCGTTCGGTGGCGGTGGCCGCCGCCGTCAGCGTGGGGACCGCCCCGAACCACGGTTCGTCCCGGAACGACCGCCATGACAGGTGGTCATAGGTGTACGCGGCGTGGAACCCGAGTTCCTCGGCCCGCCGCCAGATCTTCCGCCCCTCGGCCCATCGGTGGATGGGGAGAATCACCGCACTCAGTCGCATACCGGCGACCCTACGGGAGCCGGAGCGCTGAACATCGACCCGCTCCTCACACAGTGTCCGGGCGGCCTGATAGAAATCCGGTCGGACTCTCGTTCGAGGGTTCATCGGATCATTCATTTGGGGGGAGCGCGGATGTCCCATCCGACGCCAAACGCCCGGCCTCGGCTGACCGCGATACCACTGTCGCGCGCGGTCACTCTGGTCATGGCCACCGCCGCCCTGGTCACCTACGCCGGCCTGCCGGCGGCCCGGGCCGCCGAGCCGACGACGCAGCGCGTCGGCACCGTGCCGACCGCGCCGGGCGACGCGACCAAGACCGCCGCTCCGGCGGACGACACTCCGGTGCAGCTGAGCGTGCACCTGAAGTCGCGTGACGCGGCTGGCGCCGAGGCGCTGGCCAACGCGGTGAGCGACAAGTCCTCGCCGCAGTACCACCGGTTCCTGAAGAGCGGTGAGTTCGCCCAGCGCTTCGGAGCGGACCCGGCCACGGTCGCCAAGGTCACCCAGGCCCTCACGGCGCAGGGCCTGCACCCCGAGAAGCTCGCGGCCGACGGTCTCACCATCCCGGTCAACACCACCGTCTCGCAGGCCAAGCGGGCCTTCGACGTGGACCTGGCCGGCTACCAGATGTCCGACGGCCGGACCGGCTTCCTGAACACCAACGCCCCCGCGGTGCGTTCCGACGTGGCCGGGTCGGTCGCCGCGGTCGTCGGCTTCAACACGCTGGCCCAGGCGCACGCCAACCACGTGGTCGGAGCGGTCGGCAAGCCCGCTCCGCTCACGGCCGCGCAGCCCAACGCCACGAGCGGGACCTACCCGACGGTGTGCGCCGGTGTCGCCGCGCAGTTCCCCAACCTCTCCGACAACAGGGACTACTTCAGCCCCGCCGCGCTCGCCTCCGTCTACGGGCTGAACGGCATGACCGACGGCGGCGCCGGCACGACGGTCGCCGTCTTCGCGCTGGAGGACTACTCGGACGCCGCTCTGAGCAGCTACCAGTCCTGCTTCGGCACCAACGCGTCGGTGCAGCGGGTCAGGGTCAACACCGGCGCCCAGCAGACGCCGACCAACACCGGCGTCGGCGTCGAGACCGCGCTGGACCTCGACACCGTCATCGGTCTCGCGCCCCGCGCGAACGTGCTGGTCTACCAGGGCCCGGACGCCTACAAGGCCACCCCGGCGGACATCCAGAACACCTACCGTCAGATCGTCGCGGACAACCGCGCCCAGGTGGTCACCACCAGCTGGGGCATCTGCGACCAGGTGATGGCCACCAGCGACCTGGTGGCCGAGCGCGACATCTTCCTCCAGGCCGCGCTGCAGGGCCAGACCGTGGTGGCGGCCTCCGGTGACGACGGCTCCAGCGGTTGCAACTACCTGAAGAACGCCGGCGCGCCGACGAGCATCACCAACCTGCTGAGCACCTCCGACCCGGCCAGCCAGCCGTTCGTCACCGGTGTCGGCGGCACCACGCTGAGCAACGTCGGCGGCAATGTCTCCGAGAAGGTGTGGAACAGCAACGGCGGCGCGAGCGGTGGCGGCGTCTCCCGCTGGTCCCTCAAGGGCGGCTCCTACCAGTCCGGCTTCTACGGCCCCGGGTACAACGCCGCCTACTGCCAGGCCGCGGCCGGTGCGGCCTGCCGTCAGGTCCCCGACGTGGCCGCCAACGCCGACCCGGCGACCGGCTACATGGTCGCCACCGGCCCCGGCTACTGGACGGTGGTCGGCGGTACCAGTGCCTCCGCCCCCCTCTGGGCCGCCATCGCGGCGCACCAGAACGGCTCGGCCGGCTGCGCCGGCCCGCTCGGCTTCATCAGCCCGACGCTCTACCAGGCCGCGCGCACCGGTGTCAGCCCGCTGCGGGACGTCACCACCGGCAACAACGACATCGGCATCCAGGGCGGCCTGTACCCCGCCACCGCGGGCTACGACATGGCCACCGGTCTGGGCACCCCGAAGGCCGACAAGGTCATGACCTCGCTCTGCCCCGCGGCCGTCGGCATCGACCGGACGATCGAGGCGGTGCAGGGCGGTCAGCTGCACGAGGTCTACACCGACGCCGCCGGCTGGCACGACGGCATGGTGCCGGGCGTCAGCGGCGTCAGCGCGCTGAGCTTCACCTACAACGCCTCCGGCTCCCGGGTGATCGAGGCGATCGAGAACGGCGAGCTGCACGAGATCTACACCGACGCCACCGGCTGGCACGACGGTGTGATCCCGGGCCTGTCCGGCATCACGGCGATGAGCTTCAGCTACAGCCCGTCCGGCGCCCGGGTGATCGAGGCGATCAAGGGCAATGAGCTGCACGAGATCTACAGCGCGGCCGACGGTTGGCACGACGGTGTGATTCCGGGTCTCTCCGGCATCACGGCGATGAGCTTCAGCTACAGCCCGTCCGGCGCCCGGGTGATCGAGGCGATCAAGGGCAATGAGCTGCACGAGATCTACAGCGCCTCCGACGGCTGGCACGACGGTGTGATCCCGGGTCTGTCCGGCATCACGGCGCTGAGCTTCAACTACAACTCCTCCGGCGCCCGCGTGATCGAGGCCGTCAAGGGCGGCCAGCTGCACGAGATCTACAGCGCCTCCGACGGTTGGCACGACGGCGTGATCCCCGGCGTCGGCAACATCACCGCGCTGTCCGCCAAGATCGCCCCGTGGGGTGACCGCGTGATCGAGGCGACCGAGAACGGAGCGCTGCACGAGGTGCACTCCACCAGCGGCGGCTGGTACGACACCCAGCTGCCCGTCGCCGGCACCAGCTACGACGCGCTGTCGCTCGCGCTCCGGTAGAACACCACCGGCACGCGGATGACCGCGCGGGAGCGCGGCACCTGAACGCAGGGCCTCCCGGCCGCTCGAACGAGCGGCCGGGAGGCCCTTGCCGTGTTCCGGGGCCGCTGCGACGGGGCGGGCCGCGGCTGCGGCTGTTCGACCCCTAAGGGAGGGTGTCCGCGACGTCATACCAGAGCAGCATGCGGCCTCGTCATTCCAGCTCATGGTCCTTGCGGCGCAAGCCCGTTACGTTGAGGGCGTGTCCACTGCTGTCATCAAGACCGAGGGCCTCACCAAGAGGTTCCCCCGGGTCACCGCGCTCGACCAGCTCACCGTCGAGGTGCGGCCCGGGGTCGTCGGGCTGGTCGGGGCCAACGGGGCGGGCAAGTCGACCCTGATCAAGATCCTGCTGGGGCTCGCCCCGGCGACCTCCGGCCGCGGCGAGGTGCTCGGCCTGGACATCGCCACCAGGGGCTCCGAGATCCGCGAGCGGGTCGGCTACATGCCCGAGCACGACTGCCTGCCGCCGGACGTCTCCGCGACCGAGTTCGTGGTGCACATGGCCCGGATGGCGGGGCTGCCCGCCACCGCCGCCCGCGAGCGCACCGCGGACACCCTGCGGCACGTCGGCCTGTACGAGGAGCGCTACCGCCCGATGGGCGGCTACTCCACCGGTATGAAGCAACGGGTCAAGCTCGCCCAGGCGCTGGTGCACGACCCGAAGCTGGTGCTGCTGGACGAGCCGACCAACGGCCTCGACCCGGCGGGCCGGGACGAGATGCTCGGGCTGATCCGCCGGGTGCACACCGACTTCGGGATCTCGGTGCTGGTCACCACCCACCTGCTGGGCGAGCTGGAGCGCACCTGCGACCACCTGGTCGTCATCGACGGCGGCAAGCTGCTGCGCTCCTCCTCCACCGCCTCCTTCACCGAGGCGACGGCCGTCCTCTCGGTCGAGGTCACGGATCTCCCGCCCGTCGCCCACCACCACCCTCATTCGGGCAGCTCCGCTGCACACCCTTCTTTGGATTCCCTGGCCGAACCCGGCGCCGCCGTCCGCGAACGGCTGGCCGCGGCCGGCCTCGGCGTCCAGTCCGAGGGCTCGCACCTGCTGCTGGTCCGGCTGGCCGGCGAGGACACCTACGACACCATCCGCGACACCGTCGCCGAACTCGGCCTCGGCCTGGTCCGGTTGCAGCAGCGCCGGCACCGGGTCGCCGAACTCTTCACCGACGCGCAGGACGCGCAGGACACCCAGGACGACGAGGGAGGTACGGACGATGCCGCAGCCTCCTGACACCAGGCCCGCCGACACCGGCGTCATCCACGACATCGGCTACCGCGGCTACACCGGCCCCCGCCTCGGCCGCGCCTACGCCACCCGCTCGCTCTTCACCCAGAGCCTGCGCGCCGCCTACGGCCTGGGCCGCTCCGGCAAGTCCAAGGTGCTGCCGATGCTGGTCCTGGGCGTGGTCACGGTCCCCGCGGTGATCTTCGTGGCGATCGCGGTCAGCCTGCACCGCGAGGAGCTCCCGACCGAGTACACCGGCTACCTGTCCAACCTCAGCCTGGTGATCTCGATCTTCCTCGCCTCCCAGGCGCCGGTGCTGCTCTCCCGGGACCTCCGGTACAACACCGTCCCGCTCTACTTCTCCCGCCCGATCACCCGCACCGACTACGTCCGGGCCAAGTTCGCCGCCATGGCCTGCGCCCAACTCCTGCTGATGGTGGCCCCGTTGCTGGTGCTGTACGTCGGCGCGCTGCTCGGCGGGATGGACTTCGCGCACAACACCGGGCAGTTCCTGTACGGCCTGGCGGCGGCGGTGCTCTACGCCCTCGTGCCGACCTCGGTCGCGCTGGTGATCGCCGCGAGCACCCCGCGCCGCGGCTTCGGGGTGGCCGCCATCATGGGCTACCTGGCGGTCAGTTCGACGGTGGCCGCCATCGCGGTCGGCCTCAGCACGCCCGGTTCCGCCAGGGCCGACACCGCCCAGTGGGCGGCGCTGATCTCGCCGAACGGCCTGGTGGATGCCCTGGTCAACGAGGCCTTCGACCTCGGCGCCGGCTTCGACCGCCGGCACGCCCCGGGCGGGCTCGGCCTGCTGGTGTTCGCACTCGTCGCCGCGCTCATGGTGGTCGGCGCGTACCGGCTGCTGCTGCGCCGTTACCGGAACTTCTGAGGGGGGCGGCATGGCCACCATCACCATCGACAAGGTCTCCCGCTGGTTCGGGAACGTGGTCGCGGTCAACGACATCTCCATGTCGATCGGCCCCGGCATCACCGGCCTGCTCGGGCCCAACGGCGCGGGCAAGTCCACCCTCATCCACATGATGAGCGGCTTCCTCTCCCCCTCCAGCGGCGCGGTCACCCTGGACGGAGCGCCGATCTGGCGCAACCAGCAGGTGTACCGGCAGATCGGCCTGGTCCCGGAGCGGGAGTCGATGTACGACTACCTGACCGGTTGGGAGTTCGTCCTCGCCAACGCCGAACTGCACGGCCTGCCCCAGCCCGGCGCCGCCGCCCGGCGCGCCCTGGACCTGGTCGAGATGGCGTACGCCAAGGACCGCCGCACCGGCACGTACTCCAAGGGCATGAAGCAGCGGGTCAAGATGGCCTCCGCGCTGGTCCACGACCCGTCCGTGCTGCTGCTGGACGAGCCCTTCAACGGCATGGACCCGCGCCAGCGGCTCCAGCTGATGGAGCTGCTGCGCCGCTTCGGCGCGGACGGCCGGACGGTGCTGTTCTCCTCCCACATCCTGGAGGAGGTCGAGCAACTGGCCCGGCACATCGAGGTGGTGGTGGCCGGACGGCACGCCGCCTCGGGCGACTTCCGCCGGATCCGGCGGCTGATGACCGACCGCCCGCACCGCTACCTGGTCCGCTCCAGCGACGACCGCCGGCTCGCCGCCGCGCTGATCGCCGACGGATCGACCAGCGGCATCGAGGTGGACGAGCGGGAGCGGGCGCTGCGGATCGAGGCGGTGAACTTCCAGGGCTTCACGACCCTGCTGCCCAGGGTCGCCCGGGAGGCCGGCATCCGGTTGTACACCGTCTCCCCGGCGGACGAATCGCTGGAGAGCGTCTTCTCGTACCTGGTCTCCGCGTGAGCGACCTGACCGCCGTTGCCCAGGAAGTTGCCCAGGAACTTGCCCAGGAAGGGGCCGACCGACCATGAACCCCACCGTCGCCAGGCTGACCCTGCGCGGCCTGCTCGGCCGCCGCCGCGGTGCCCTGCTGCTGGTGGCCCCCGCCCTGCTGCTGGTCATCTCGGCGATCGCGGGCGCGTCGAGCGACGGCGCGTCGCACGACCTGACCGCCAAGATCCTCGGGCAGCTGGACCTCGGCACCCTCGTCCCGATCCTCGGCCTGGTGATCGGCACCGGGGTGATCGCCACCGAGATCGACGACGGATCGATCGTCTACCTGCTCGCCAAGCCGCTGCCGCGCCACCGGATCGTCACCACCAAGCTGGTGGTCGCGATCGGCATCACCTGGCTGGTCGCCGCCGTGCCGACCCTGCTGGCGGGGCTGCTGCTGTACGGGACGAGGGACGGCGTGGCGCTCGGCTACACCGTGGCGGTGCTGGTCGCCGGGGCGGCGTACAGCGCGCTGTTCCTGCTGCTCGGCGTGGTCACCCGGCACGCGGTGGTGGCCGGGCTGGCGTACGCGCTGGTCTGGGAGTCGCTGATCGGCAACTTCGTCGAGGGCGCCCGGACGCTGAGCGTCCAGCAGTGGGGCCGGGCGGTCGCCGAGGCGGTGGCGGGGGACACCGCGATCGGCGCCGACGTCTCGCTCGGGGCGGCCGTCCCGCTGCTGCTGGTGGTCACCGTCGCGGCGACGGTGCTGGCCTCGGTGAAGCTCGCCGGGCTGACCCTGGCCTCGGAGGAGTAGCCGCCGACGGGCCCGGTGGCGGCCACCGGGCCCGTCGGTGTAGCGGCCGCTACAGCGTCCGGTTGCGCCCGGCGCCCCAGCCGGCCGCGCCGACCACGACGACCAGCACCAGCATCAGCACCAGGGTGGTCTCCCAGCCGCCGGTCAGCTGGCGCAGCGCACCGCCGCCGACCGGGCCGGCCGCCGCGACCAGGAAGCCGACCGCCTGCGACATCCCGCCCAGCTGGGCGGCGCCGGCCGCGGTGCCGGTGCGCAGCACGATGAACGCCAGGCCCAGGCCCAGCGAACCGCCCTGGGCCACGCCCAGGATGGTCGCGGACACCCAGGCGGCGGAGACCGGCGCGACCAGCAGTGTGGCGATGCCGAGCCCGTTCAGGGCGGCCATGGTCACCGCCAGCGCGCGCTGGTTGGTCATCCGGCCGGCCATCAGCGGCACCAGGAAGGCGCCGGCCACCTGCACCAGGTTGGAGAAGGCGAAGACCAGACCGGCCTGGCCGCGGTCCATGCCGTGGTCGGCCAGCATGGTCGGCATCCAGGCGACCAGGGTGTAGACCAGCAGCGACGAGATGCCCATGAACAGGCTGATCTGCCAGGCCAGCGGGGACTTCCAGATCCCCTCGATCGGCTTGCCCGGCTGCTGCACGGCCGTGGCCACCGCCGCCTTCTCCTGCCGGGAGCGCAGCACCTGCGGCAGCCAGGCCACCGCCGCGATCAGCGCGAGCAGCGACCAGGCGCCGAGCGAGGCCTGCCAGCCGCCGCCGAGCGCGTGCTCCAGCGGAACGGACGTACCGGCCGCGAGCGTGGCGCCGACCAGCATGGTGGTCGAGTAGACGCCGGTCATGGTGGCCGCGCGGTCCGGGAACTCCCGCTTGACCAGGCCCGGCATCGACACGTTCAGCACCGCGATGGCCACGCCGATCACCACGCAGCCCGCGTACAGGGCCGCCACCGAGGGCAGCACCCGCAGCAGCACGCCCGCGCCCAGCACCAGCACCGCGCCCAGCACCACCCGCTCGGCGCCGAAGCGCCGGGTCAGCCGGGGGGTGAGCGGGGCGCCGACGCCCTGGAACAGCACCGGGACGGTGGTGATCAGACCGCCCGCGGTGGCGGACAGGCCGAAGGTCTGCCGGATCTCGCCGACCATCGGGGAGACCGCCGCCAGGCAGGCCCGCATGTTCAGCGAGACCAGCACGATGCCGGCCAGCAGCAGGAGCGGATGGGCCAGCCGGGCGCGGACGGGAAGCGGGGCAGGGGTGGTGACAACCGGCTGCTGGGCACGGGTGACGGCCATGGGTGTGCTGTTCTTTCGTGAATGTGCGTGGAAGCGGACGGCGGAAGGGGAGGCTCGCGCCGTCCTACTTCCGGGCCGCGATGGCCGCGAGCAGCTGCTCGACGGCCGCGGTCGGGCCGGCGAGCAGCGCACGACACGCCGCCTCGGCCCGGTCCGGGTCACCGCTCTCGATCGCGTCGACCAGCGCCTCGTGGGTGGCCACGACCGCCTCGGGCATCTCGTGGTCGCCGAAGGCGGAGGTCATCGCCTCGCGCACGGAGGCGCCGAAGTAGCGGTACACCTCGGCCAGCGCGGGGTTGTGCGCGGCCTCGACGACGGCGGTGTGGAACTCCAGGTCGTGCTCGACGGTGGCCTCGCGGCTGGCCCGCTCGGGGTGCTTCGCGAAGATCTCGGCCTCGCGGGCCAGCGCGGCCCGCATCCGCCGGATGTCCTCGGGGGTGTGCCGCAGAGCGGCCAGCCGGGCGCCCTCGGTCTCCAGCGCCGCGCGGACCTCCAGGACGTCCCGGATGCCGGAGCGCTGGACGCCGCGCAGCACCGCCGCGGGGTCGCTGGTGGACCGTACGAAGGTGCCCTCGCCCTGCCGGGAGACCAGCATTCCGGCGTGCACCAGCACCCGGATCGCCTCCCGCACGGTGTTCCGCCCGACCTGCAGCTGCTCGGCGAGCTCGTGCTCGGTGGGGATCTGCGAGCCCACCGGCCAGGTGCCGTCGGCCAGCCGCTCCCGCAGCTGGTCGATCGCGGTGTCCACCAGGGAACGCCGCCCGGCCGCCTGCAGGCCGTTGCCGTCGCCGCTCATGCCGGACCTCCCTCCGCGGACACCACTCATCGGTCGTAGGTCATCCTACAACCGCTTGCCCGGTCATCCTACAACTGGCTGGGAGTGCTCGGTCGCCGGTGGGCAGCACTCCGTAGGAGACGAAGGTGACCCGCGGCTCGGGGGCGCCGTTGGCGTTCGGCGGCCCGGTTCAGCGGCTCCCGGACCCCTGGAAGAGCCGCTCCAGGACGAGCGCGACGCCGTCCTCGTCGTTGCTCGCGGTGACGTCGTCGGCGACGGCCAGGAGCTCCTCGTGGGCGTTGGCCATGGCCACGCCGTGCGCGGCCCAGCCGAACATCGGGACGTCGTTGGGCATGTCGCCGAAGGCGATGGTGTCGGTGCGGCGCACGCCGAGGCGGCGGGCGGCGACGGCCAGGCCGGTGGCCTTGGACAGGCCCAGCGGCAGCAGCTCGACCACGCCGGCGCCGGCCATCACCACGCCGACCAGGTCGCCGGCGGCGCGGCGGGCGGCCTCGGCGAGGGCGTCGTCGGTCAGGCCGGGGTGCTGGATGTAGAGCTTGCTGACCGGGGCGGAGAGCAGTTCGCCGCGCTCCACCCGGACGACCGGGAGGTCGGAGCCGATCAGCAGCTCGTAGCCGGGGCCGGCCAGCACCTGGCCGTCCAGGCCGTCCTGGTTGGAGGCGATGGCCAGCGGGCCGGTCTCGCCCTCGATCTTCTCGATCGCGAGCGCGGCGAGCCGGCGGTCCAGGGTGAGCGAGGTGAGCAGCTTGTGGGCGCCGGCGTCGTAGACCTGGGCGCCCTGGCCGCAGACCGCTATCCCCGTGTAGCCGATCTCGTCGAAGACCGGGCGGGCCCAGACGGCCGAGCGGCCGGTCACGATGATGTGCAGCGCGCCCGCGCCGGTGGCCGCGGCCAGGGCGGCGCGGGTGCGCTCGGAGACGGTTTCCGTGCTGGTGAGCAGGGTGCCGTCGAGGTCGGTGGCGACCAGCCGGTAGGGCAGGTCGCCACCGTTCGGACGTGCGGTCGAGGTCACTTGACCGGCTCGATGACGGTGCGCCCGCCGAGGTAGGGCCGCAGCGCCTCGGGCACGACGACCGAGCCGTCGGCCTGCTGGTGGTTCTCCAGGATCGCCACGATGGTGCGCGGCACCGCGACCAGGGTGCCGTTCAGGGTGGCGAGCGGGCGGGTCTTGCCCTCCTCGCGCATCCGGATCGACAGGCGGCGGGCCTGGTACTCGGTGGTGTTGGAGGTCGAGGTGACCTCGCGGTACTTGCCCTGGGTGGGGATCCAGGCCTCGATGTCGAACTTGCGCGCGGCCGAGGCGCCGAGGTCGCCGGAGGCGACGTCGATCACCCGGTACGGCAGCTCCAGCGCGTTGAGGAAGTCCTTCTCCCACTGGAGCAGGCGGCGGTGCTCGTTCTCCGCCTCCTCGGGCGTGGTGAAGACGAACATCTCCACCTTCTCGAACTGGTGGACCCGGATGATGCCGCGGGTGTCCTTGCCGTAGGTGCCGGCCTCGCGGCGGAAGCAGGACGAGTAGCCGGCGTAGCGCAGCGGCAGCTTCTCGGCCTCGATGATCTCGTCCATGTGGTACGCGGCGAGCGGGACCTCGCTGGTGCCGACCAGGTACCGGTCGTCCTCGGCGAGGTGGTACACGTTCTCGGCGGCCTGGCCGAGGAAGCCGGTGCCGTCCATGGCGGCCGGGCGGACCAGGGTCGGGGTGATCATCGGGGTGAAGCCGGCCGCGGTGGCCTGGGCGATCGCCATGTTGACCAGGGCGAGCTCCAGCAGCGCGCCGACACCGGTCAGGTAGTAGGACCGGGCACCGGCGACCTTGGCGCCGCGCTCGGTGTCGATCGCGCCCAGGATCTGGCCGAGCTCGACGTGGTCGCGCGGCTCGAAGCCCTCGGCGGCGAAGTCGCGCGGGGTGCCGATCTCCTCCAGGGTGACGAAGTCCTCCTCGCCGCCGACCGGGGCGGCCGGGTCGATGAGGTTCGCCAGCGAGCGGAGCAGGCGGTCCGCCTCCTCCTTGGCCGCGGCCTGCTCGGCGTCCGCGGCCTTGACCTCGGCGGCCAGGTCCTTGGTGCGCTGCAGCAGGGCGGTCTTCTCCTCGCCCTTGGCCTGGGCGACCTGCTTGCCGAGCACCCGCTGCTCGCTGCGCAGTTCGTCGAAGCGGCTGCCCGAGGACCGGCGCCGCTCGTCGGCGGAGAGGAGGGCGTCGACCAGGTCGACGTCCTCGCCACGGACGCGCTGCGAGGCGCGCACTCGGTCAGGGTCCTCACGGAGCAGGCGAAGGTCAATCACAGGCCCAAGCGTACCGGTCGGCCGTTCCTCCACCGGTACCGGTTTTCCCCTGGGGATAACTCGGCCGATCCTGTGGATAACTCCTGTGGGGAACTCGCCGGGGGCTGGTTATCCACAGGCCCGGGCCCAGGTCTGTGGATTGATGGGGAGGGTCACCTTCCGCTCACCGGAACCGGGGAATTGAGGTTTCAAACCTCAATCAACCCTCACGAGTGAGGGAATTGAAGCACTCGGACGGGTGATTTACAGGCAAGCGGGTGACTCTGGTCGGATTAGTCATCTCTGCGACGCAAACCGATGGTCCGACCGCTTCTGGGCAATGGCTATACCGGTTTGTCGACTCATCCCCAGACCTGTGGATAACTTTCGGCTGTGGACAGCGGAGAGGCCTGTGGACAGCGGCCTCCGGTTCCGGGCCGCCCTGTGGACGACGGTGCGGTCACCTGACCCGGCTGATCGGCCCGGTCGAAAACGATCGGAAAAGGTCGGAAAGACGTCAGGGGACGTTCAGGTGTCGGGGAAGTTCAGATGTCCCCGCGCCCGTCGAGTGCGCGGGAGAGCCAGTCCGCCGCCGCGGCGAAATCCTCGTCCGAGGTGCCCGGCCGCCGGTGCTTGGACGCCTGCCGGTCGGCGCGCGGATAGGAGCCGAGGAACCGCACCTGCGGGCAGATCCGCTTGAGGCCCATCATCGCCTCGGCCACCCGGCGCTCGGACAGGTGCCCCTCGCAGTCGATCAGGAAGCAGTAGCTGCCCAGCCCCTCGCCGGTCGGCCGGGACTCGATCCGCATCAGGTTGATCCCGCGCACCGCGAACTCCTGCAGCAGCTCCAGCAGCGCGCCCGGGTGGTCGTCCGGCAGCCAGACCACCATCGAGGTCTTGTCCGTGCCCGTCGGCGAGGAGACCCGCCCCGGCCGGCCGACCAGCACGAACCGGGTGGTCGCGCTCTGCGCGTCCGCGATGTCCTTGACCAGCGGGTCCAGCCCGTAGATCGGCGCCGCGAACTCGCCCGCGAACGCCCCGTCGTACCGGCCCTCGGCGACCAGCCGGGCGCCGTCCGCGTTGGAGGCGGCCGACTCCCACACGGCGTCCGGCAGGTTGGCCGCCAGCCAGCGGCGCACCTGGGGCTGGGCCACCGGGTGGCTGGTCACCGTCCTGATCCCGGACAGCTCGGTGCCGGGCCGCACCAGCAGCGCGAAGGAGATCGGCAGCAGCACCTCGCGGTAGATCATCAGCGGCGCGCCGGCGGCCAGCTCGTCGTTGGTCGCGGTGACCGCGCCCTCGACCGAGTTCTCGATCGGTACGAACGCCCCGGCGGCCTCCCCGCCGCGCACCGCGTCCAGCGCCAGCGCCACCGAGGACAGTGGCACCAGCTCCCGGGTCGCCGCCTCGGGCAGGGTGTGCAGGGCCGCCTCGGTGAAGGTGCCGGCCGGGCCGAGGTAGGTGTAGCGGGTGGCCGACATGACGCCTCCGTTGGGACTCGGGTGCTGCAACGTGCGGGGTGTGCCGAAGCAGTCACCATAACGATTCCGCGGCCCCGGCATGAAAGCGTTTCAGTGGCCGGGACCGCGGGTGGTAGGCCCTACCCCTCCAGCAGCTGTTGCCCGAGGTAGCCGCCGGTCGGCGGCCCCGGCGGAACGGCGTACAGCCCGCTCGCCTCGTGCCGCAGGAAGCGGGACAGCCCGTCGCCCCGGGAGAGCTTGCGCTGCACCGGGGTGAAGCCCTTGCGCGGGTCGGCCTGGAAGGCGAGGAAGAGCAGCCCGGCGTCCGGTGAGCCGTCCGGCAGCAGCCCGTCGTGGTACGAGAAGCCGCGCCGCAGCATCGCCGCCCCGCCGTTGCTCGCCGGGGCGGCCACCCGGACGTGCGCGTCCGAGGGGATCGCCAGCGCGCCGTCCGCCCCCTGCGCGGACAGGTCCACCGGGGTGCCCTCGCCCGAGCCGGCCGGCGCGTTCAGCGGCGAGCCGTCCGACTTGCGCCGCCCGATCACCCGCTCCTGCCGGTCCACCGGCAGCTCCTCCCAGTGGTCCAGCAGCATCCGGATCCGCCGGAACACCAGGTACGAGCCGCCCGCCAGCCACCCCGGCTGGTCGCCACCGGCCTGGCAGAACACCTTGGCGGCGAAGCCGTCCTCGGACGGCTTGGGGTTGTTGGTGCCGTCGACCTGGCCCATCAGGTTGCGGGCGGTCACCGGCCGCGCCGCGGCCCCCGGGGTACGGGCGAAGCCGGCCGACTGCCAGCGCAGCGCAGCCGTCCCGGCCGCCAGCCGCTGGAGCACCCGCAGGGCGTGCACCGCCACCAGGGCGTCGTCGGCGCCGATCTGGACGAACAGGTCGCCCTCGCCGCGCGCCGGGTCGAGCGCCTCGCCGGGGAAGGCGGGCAGCGGTTCCAGCGCCGCCGGCCGGCGGTCGGCCAGCCCGGCCTTGTCGAACAGCGTGGCGCCGAAGCCGAGCGTGACGGTGAGCGACGAGGGCCCGGCGTCCAACGCGACCTGGTTGTCGAACTCCTCGGCCGGCTCCCCGGCGGTCAGCCGCTCGGCCGCCGCCGTCCAGCGCCGCAGCAGGGTGCGCAGCCCCTCCCGGCCGACGCCGTCGGCCAGGTCGAAGGCGGCCAACTGCGCCCGGGCCTGCGGCGGTTCGAGGATGCCGGCCTGGTGCTCGGCGCGGAACGGCACCCGGCC
>NZ_JAFLNG010001239.1 GCF_017427025.1 Streptomyces sp. FH025 | reverse complement strand
GAGGAGAAACCTTCATGCGCATCACCGTGTTCGGCGCCACCGGCAACGTCGGCAGCCGCGTCGTGACCGAGGCGCTCGCCCGCGGCCACGAGGTCACCGCCGTCGTACGGGACCCGGCCAAGCCGCACGTCCTGCCGGCCGGCGCGGGCCTGGTCGTCGGCGACGCCCGCGACCCCGAGGACGTCGCCCGGATATCCGTCGGCCAGGACGCGGTCATCACCGCCACCCGGCCGGCGCCCGGCAGCGAGCCGGAGCTGCTCACCGCCACCCGGGGCCTGCTGGTCGGCCTGGCCGGCACCGGCGTGCGCCTGCTGGCGGTCGGCGGCGCCGGCAGCCTGGTCGTCCCGGGCACCGGTGGCACGACCCTCGTGGAGAGCCCCGGCTTCCCGGCCGGGATCCGCGCGATCGCGCTGGCCTGCGGCGAGCAGCTCGACCTCTACCGCGCCGACGAGAAGGCCGACTGGACCTACCTGAGCCCGGCCGCCCTGCTGGAGCCCGGCGCGCGCACCGGCCGCTTCCGGCTCGGCCTGGACGAGCTGCTGGTGGACGCCGAGGGCCGATCGGTGATCTCCATGGAGGACCTCGCCGTCGCACTGCTCGACGAAGTCGAGCGGCCCGCCCACCGGCGCGCCCGCTTCACCGCCGCGTACTGAACCGGGCGCTGGCGCCCTCACCCGGGCGGAGGTGTAGCCAGCACCACCTCGAAGACGGTGTCCTGCCCCATCGTCCGTCAGGTGCCGCGTCGGACAGGATCCTTCTCGTGAACAACACCGCATCCCGCACCCGCCGGGCGGCCGTCGCCCTCGCGGCCGCCCTCCTCGCCGGCCTCGCCCTGCCCGCCACGGCGAACGCCGACTCCGGCCGCGGCCCCGGCGACGCCGGGCCCGTACCCGCCCGCTACACCGGCCAGACCCTCGACTGGCAGCCCTGCGCGGACCAGCCGGCGCTCGACTGCGCCACCATGGCCGTCCCGCGCGACTGGCACCACCCCGGGGCGGGGGCCGACCTGTCCATCGC
>NZ_JAFLNG010001238.1 GCF_017427025.1 Streptomyces sp. FH025 | reverse complement strand
AGGCCGCCGCCCCGCAGCAGACCGCGCACGGCGCGCCGCTCGGCTACACCGCCGCCGTCGAGCTGTCCTCGGACCGGCTGCTGCGCAGCCAGCCCAAGCAGCAGCGCCAGCAGCCGCGGTTCCAGTTCGGCGGCAAGGCCGCGGCGGCCGAGAAGGCCCGCCGGCTGGAGATCATCCGCACCCCGGTACTGAGCTGCTACCGGATCGCCGTGATCAGCCTCAAGGGCGGCGTCGGCAAGACCACGACCACCACCGCGCTCGGCGCGACGCTGGCCAGCGAGCGCCAGGACAAGGTGATCGCGATCGACGCCAACCCGGACGCCGGCACCCTCGGCCGCCGGGTCAAGCGCCAGACCGGCGCGACCATCCGCGACCTGGTGACGGCCATCCCGCACCTGCGCAGCTACATGGACATCCGTCAGTTCACCTCGCAGGACCTGAACTCGGGCCTGGAGATCCTGGCGAACGACGTCGATCCGGCCGTCTCGACCACCTTCAACGACTCGGACTACCGCCAGGTCATCGACGTGCTGGGCCGCCAGTACCCGATCATCCTGACCGACTCCGGCACCGGCCTGCTGTACAGCGCGATGCGCGGGGTGCTGGACCTCGCCGATCAGCTGATCATCGTCTCCACTCCCAGCGTGGACGGCGCCTCCAGCGCCTCGACCACGCTGGACTGGCTCTCCGCGCACGGCTACGCGGACCTGGTGCAGCGCAGCATCACGGTGGTCTCCGGGGTGCGCGAGACCAGCAAGATGATCAAGGTCGAGGACATCGTGGCGCACTTCCAGACCCGCTGCCGCGGCGTGGTCGTGGTGCCCTTCGACGAGAGCCTGGCCGCCGGTGCCGAGGTCAACCTCGACATGATGCGGCCCAAGGTCCGCGAGGCGTACTTCGAGCTGGCCACCCTGGTCGGCGAGGACATCATCCGGGCCCAGCAGGCGGCCGCCCAGCAGTCCGGCTGGCAGCAGCAGGCGCAGGCCCAGCCGCAGCCGTACCCCGTAGCTCCGCAGGCCC
>NZ_JAFLNG010001237.1 GCF_017427025.1 Streptomyces sp. FH025 | reverse complement strand
GGCGACCTCGGACTCCGGGACGGACCGGCGCACCAGCGTGGCGCCGACCCGGACGACCAGCCGTCCGGTGGCCGGGTCGATGTCCGCGGTGCGGATGCAGATCGGCGAGTCCAGCAGCTGCCCGCCGCTCGCCGAGCGCCCGATCAGGGCGAGCGCGCCGGAGTAGTAGCCGCGCCCGCCGGGTTCGTACCGCCGGATCACCCGGGTGGCGTTCTGCACCGGGCTGCCGGTGACGGTGGCGGCGAACATCGTCTCGCGCAGCACCTCGCGGACGTCCAGGGAGGTGCGTCCGCGCAGCTCGTACTCGGTGTGGGCGAGGTGGGACATCTCCTTGAGCCGGGGGCCGAGCACCTGGCCGCCGAGGTCGCCGACCGTGCACATCATCTTGAGCTCCTCGTCGACCACCATGGTCAGCTCCTCCAGCTCCTTGGGGTCGTGCAGGAAGCGGAGCAGCGAGTCGAGGTCGGCGCCGCCGGACGGATAGCGGTAGGTGCCGGAGATCGGGTTCATCACGACGGTGCCGCCGCTCTGCCGGACGTGCACCTCGGGGGAGGCGCCGACCAGGACGCGGTCGCCGGTGTGCACCAGGAAGGTCCAGTACGCGCCGCGCTCCTGCTCCAGCAGCCGCCGGAACAGCGTGAGGGCGAGTTCCGGCCGGAAGTCCTCCAGCGTCGCGTGGAAGTCGCGCCGGATCACGAAGTTGGCGCCCTCGCCGTTGCCGATCTCGTCCTCGATCACCCGGCGCACGATCTCCGCGTACGCCTCGTCGTCCACGTCGAAGGCGCCGCCGGTGAGCGAGACCGGCAGCTGCGGCAGCGCGGCGGTGAAGGCGGCCAGCGGCAGGGCGTACTGCTCCTCGACGGCGAGCGCCCGCAGCGGGGTGCCGTCGTCGTGCGCCTCGAAGCCGCGCTCGCGGATCTGCCGGTACGGGACGAGGGCGAGCAGGTCGTGGACCGGGCCGGCCTCCGGGACGCCGTCGCGGACCGGCAGGTCGGCCAGGCGTTCGTAGCTGTCGACGGCG
>NZ_JAFLNG010001236.1 GCF_017427025.1 Streptomyces sp. FH025 | reverse complement strand
CCGTCCTGATCGGCGACGGCTCGACCTCGGACACCGGCCCCCAGCCCCACCAGCCCGTCCCCGAACGGCTGCAGCCCGGCCAGCGCCCGCCGCAGTTCGTGGTCTTCTCCTGGGACGGCGCCGGCGAGCTCGACAACGGCCTGTTCGCCCGCTTCCGCCGGCTGGCCCGGGAGCACAACGCCTCGATGACCTTCTTCCTCAGCGGCCTCTACCTGCTGCCGGAGTCCAAGAAGGACCTGTACCGCCCGCCGCAGCACAAGGTCGGCGCCTCCGAGATCGGCTACCTGAACGACCAGCACATCCACGACACCCTGGAGAACGTGCACGCGGCCTGGCTGGAGGGCCACGAGATCGGCACCCACTTCAACGGGCACTTCTGCGGCTCCACCGGCGTCGCCGCATGGTCCCCGGAGGAGTGGGACAGCGAGATCCAGCAGGCGATGGACTTCGTGATGAACTGGCGCACCAACACCGGCTTCACCGACCTGCCGGCGCTGCCCTTCGACTACCGCAAGGAGCTGATCGGCAGCCGCACCCCCTGCCTGGAGGGCCAGCGCAACCTGCTGCCCACCGCGGTCAGGCGCGGCTGGCGCTACGACAGCAGCGGCAACGGCACCCAGGTGTGGCCGCAGAAGATCCAGGGCGGCGCGCTGTGGGACCTCCCGTTGCAGTCCATCCCCTTCCCCGGGCACACCTTCCAGGTGCTGTCGATGGACTACAACATCATGTACAACCAGTGCGGCCCCAACACCAAGGCCGATCCGGCGCTCCACCCCGGCTTCCAGGCCCAGGCCCGGGACGCCTACCTGATGGGCTTCGACCGCGCGTACAACGGCAACCGGGCGCCGTACGTCATCGGCAACCACTTCGAGGAGTGGAACGGCGGCATCTACATGAACGCCGTCGAGGACGCGCTCAAGTCCATCGCGGACAAGCCGGAGGTGCGGCTGGTCTCCTTCCGCCAGCTGGTGGACTGGCTGGACGCGCAGGACCCTGCGGTGCTGCGCAAGCTGCAGGGCCTCGGCCCGG
>NZ_JAFLNG010001235.1 GCF_017427025.1 Streptomyces sp. FH025 | reverse complement strand
GCACCGTACGGGCGAGCAGATCGGCGCGGGCCCAACGCGCCACCACCGCCGGGGCGGTGTCCTCGGGCAGGGCGGCGAGCCGGGTGCCCAGGCGCTCCTCGACCAGCACCAGCAGCCGGTCGCGGGCGGCCGGGCTGAGCGTGTCGAAGCCGCCGCGCAGCGCGGGCAGCCGGTCCAGGAACGCGTCGTCCGACATCGAGGTGACCCGTTCCAGCAGCGGTTCGAGCGCCTCCGGCGCACTGTCGAACAGGCCCTCGGCCGCCGTCAGCAGGCCGACCAGCGCCCGGCCGAGCGCCTGCCGCGCCCGCACGTCGGTCGCCCCGTCCACCCAGGACGCGGCCCGGCCGCCGAACACCCCGGCCGGTTCCAGCCCGAGCAGCACCCGCACCGCCCCGGCCGCACCCCGCACCAACGGGCTCCCCCGCTCCGCGAGTTCGCGCAGCGCATGCCCGAGCCGCACCCCGCCGAGCCGATCCGCCCGGCGCGCCAGTTCCACCAACGCCCGTGCGTCCGCCGGATCGTCCGACCCGCCGACGCCCTCCAACTGCCGCACCGCGGCCACGGTCAGCACCTCCAGCGCCGCCTCCGGCGAGGCCGCCCCGGCGCCGGCACCCGCCGGGGCGGCGGGCAGGGCGACGCCCGTGACGGAAGGGGATGGGGCATTCTCCTTGTCTCCCGGATGAGTTGGCGAGGGCGCGCTCGATGACGACCCGACAGGCCCGGACGCGGGGACACCCAGGGCGACCCGAGGCGGCACCCCGGCAGACGAGGGCGCGGACACGCTACGGGGCACGGCGACGATCGACGGCTGCGCCTCAGCCGACAAGGGCGTGTGGGTGTCCGGGGTGTCCTGCTCAGCCGGGACGGCCGCTGCGGACGTCCCGGGCTGCGAGGGCGCGGGCACGGGGACGGCACCGGGCGTACCGGCACCCCCGCCTCCCGAACCGATCGGCGGCGATGGCTGCGCTCCGGCCGACACGGACGCGCCGCCCGGCGCAGGGGTGTCCTGGGCGGCGGGCGCGTGGCCGGG
>NZ_JAFLNG010001234.1 GCF_017427025.1 Streptomyces sp. FH025 | reverse complement strand
CGCCGGTGGCCGGCAGGCTGCGCCCGGGCCACCGGGTGGCGGTCGACCTGGCGTTCTCGCTGGCGCTGACCGTCGTCACCTGGCTCCGGGTGCTGGACGCCCACCGGGTCTTCGACCCGCACCACCGGGGCTACCGCCCGCCGTCCACGGCCGAGTTGGCGACGGTGCTGGCCTGCGTGGTCGTGGTCGGTGTCGCGGCCGGGCTGCGGCGGCTGGCGCCGGTGGCGGCGGCCGGGGCGGTGTTCGCCGCGTGGGTGGTGGTCGTGGCGGTGGCCGGGTGGTTGACGATCGCCAATCTGGCCGGGTTCCAGGTGGCGGTGGCCGCGGGGATGGCGGTCTACCTGGTCGCGGCGGTACGGCCGGCGCGGGTGGGCGCGGCGGTGCTGGCGCTCGGCCTGGTGGGCGCCGGGCTGAGCGAGTTCGGCTCGCGGGAGCTGTGGAACAACCTGGTGTTCGTCTCGCTGGAGCTGGTGACCGCCTGGGCGCTCGGCAGCACGGTGGCCCGCCATCGCGCGTACGGGGCCGAGTTGCGCCGCCATCAGGCGGACCTCGCGCGGGCCGAGCTGGCGCAGGAGCGGATCCGGCTGGCCCGGGAGCTGCACGACGTGATCGCGCACAGCATGAGCGTGGTCAACGTCCAGGCGGGGTACGGCCGTTTCGTGATCGGGCGGGATCCGGCGAAGGCCGAGCAGGCGCTGGCCGCGATCCAGTCGGTGAGCCGGGACGCGATGGCGGAGCTGCGCAGCCTGCTCACCGTCCTGCGCGGAACGCCGGACGAGGAGCTGGCGCCCGCGCCCCGACTGGCCGATCTGGAGCGGCTGGTGGCGAGCAGCGCCGAGGCCGGGGTGCGGGTCGAGCTGCGGGTGGGCGGCCGGGTGCGGCCGCTGGCGGAGGGCGTGGAGCTGTCGGCCTTCCGGATCGTCCAGGAGGCGCTGACCAATGTGGTGAAGCACGCGAACACCGACGCGGCGCGGGTGGACGTGGCGTACGAGGAGGAGCAGCTGGTGCTGGAGGTGACGGACGCCGGGCGGGG
>NZ_JAFLNG010001233.1 GCF_017427025.1 Streptomyces sp. FH025 | reverse complement strand
CCTCGTCCCGCAGGACGGACAGAACGCGGAGCCCTCCGGCACGTCCTTGTGGCACTGGGCGCACTGCGCGGGATTCGCCAGCCGGAACCCGCAGCCCGGGCAGAACGGGGTGCCGTGCGTCTCCGTCTGGCACTGCGGGCAGACCAGTTGGCGCGGCGTGCGGACGTCGTACTCCGCGCCGGACTGCTGCCCGGCCTGGTACGCCCGCTCCGTCACCATGTCGTTGAGGCCGCGGTGCTGCGCCGCGGCCGCCTCGGCCGCGGTGTCCGGGGCGCAGTTGAAGCACAGGCCCTGGCCGGGGTTGAAGCAGCGGCCGCACACGTAGTTGGTGCACCGGGCGCAGCGGTGGAAGTGCGTCTGGGCGTTGGCGATCGCGCGCTGGAAGGCGGCGTCGCGCGAGCCGCCCCAGGTCTGGCCGGCGAGGCCGTCGGCGGCGTTGCTGATGGTGTTGGCGTTGCCGCCGATGAGGTTCCAGGCCGCGCTGACGCCCTTGCCTATCCAGCCGGCCACCTGGCCGGTGGTGAACCGCTCGAACGGCGAGCGCCAGGTGTCGGAGCAGCGGTAGCAGTAGAACTCGAACTGGAACCCCGCACCTGTGCCGTGCTGTTCGCACAGGTCGCGGTAGTTGCTGCTGAAGTAGATCTCGGAACTCACGTCGTCCCCGGTTACTGGAGTGGCCTGTCGGCGGTCGCTCCCAGGGACGATAAGGGGTCTTCGAACGGTTCCGCCAGGAACTTCCGTCCGCCGCCCCGCTCTCCACATCCGCCCCGGCCGTCTCGCGCGGTTCAGAGTCCCGAGACCGGCAGCAGCAGCACCCGCTCCGGGTCGTATGGCCGCCAGGCGGTGGGCCGGCCGCTGCGGCTGACCCGCAGTCGGCACCAGCACCGGCCCGCGGGATCCTGCCACCAGCCGCTGATCCGGCCGAGCGCCCAGGTGCCGTCGCCGAGGTCGACCTCGACCGGCTGGTGGACCCACCGGACTTCGGCCTCCGGCGGTGCGACGGTCGGCGGTGCGGGGCTGTGCCGGCTCTCCACCACG
>NZ_JAFLNG010001232.1 GCF_017427025.1 Streptomyces sp. FH025 | reverse complement strand
TGCTGCGGCTGGTCTCCCCCGGCCGGCGCGGGAACGTCCGCGGCCGGGGCGTCCGGGGCGGGAGCGTTCGCAACCGGGGCGTCCGGGGCGGGAGCGTTCGCAACCGGGGCGTCCGCGGCCGGGCCGGCCGACGCGTCCGCGCAGCCGCCCTGCGGGCGGACCGCGGCGAACGGCGCGTCCAGGCTTCCGCAGGGCGTCTCGGGCGCGGCCGCCTTGGTGTCGAACACCTTCGGCGGGACGATCGGACCGTCGGTGACCTCCACCCGGCCGGCGTCCAGCACCTTGACCGTCGCCGTCGGGCCGGTGCTCATCGCCCAGCCGTTGCTGTCCAGCCGGTAGCCGGTGATGCCGCCGGAGACGGCCTGCCCACTGCTGTTGGTGCAGCTGCGCGGGATGAGCACCGCGTAGTCGGTGTGGACGGTGCGCAGCGGGTCGTAGAGGCAGCCGTTGGACGGCCGGTCATTGTAGCGCAGGTCACCGTCGGCGTCGCGCAGGCCCATGGTCAGGTTCGGCGTCACCACCGCGAGCCAGGGCGAGCCGTCCCGCTGGACGGTGTGCAGCGCGGCGGCGGCCCGCTGCACGGCGGTCTGCTTGCGCTGCGCCTCGGTCCGCTTGTCGGCGCCCGGCTCACCGTCGCCGCGCAGGTAGTCCGCGAGGCCCGGCACGGCACGGTGCCAGCGCACCTCGTGGTCGCCCGGGCGCACCGAGGTGACCAGGCCGTCGTCCCAGACCACGATCGCGTTGTCCCCCGCCATCGCCAGGTAGAGCGCCTCGGCGCCCTCGCGGCGGTACGACCAGGCCCGCTCGCCGGTCTGCTTGTGGTACGCCTCCAGGCCGGGGCCGACCACCCTGAGGTCCAGGTCGGCCGAGCTGACCGACTCCGAGTTCACCGGGGTCGCCCCCGCGTCGCCCGGCCCCGCCACCCGGTCGCCGAACGGCACCGGCTTGTTGGCGTGCGCCGCCGCACCGGCCGCAAGGACCAGCATCACCGCCAGGGCAGGCAGGATCGAGCGGGGGGTGAGTACACGCAGCGGCTTCC
>NZ_JAFLNG010001231.1 GCF_017427025.1 Streptomyces sp. FH025 | reverse complement strand
GTCTGTGTGAAGTACGTGCCGGATGCGACGGGTGACCGTCGTTTCGCGGACGACCACACCACGGACCGGGAGGGCGTGGACGGCCTCCTGTCGGAGCTGGACGAGTACGGCGTGGAGCAGGCGCTGCGGATCGCGGAGGCGAACGAGGGCGCCGAGGTGACGGTGCTGACGGTCGGTCCGGACGATGCGAAGGACGCGCTGCGCAAGGCGCTGTCGATGGGTGCGGACAAGGCCGTGCACGTGAACGACGACGACATCCACGGTTCGGATGTGATCGGGACGTCGGCGATCCTGGCGAAGGCGCTGGAGCGTACCGGGTTCGACCTGGTGATCGGTGGTATGGCGTCGACGGACGGTTCGATGGGTGTGCTGCCGGCGCTGCTGGCGGAGCGGCTGGGTGTGCCGCAGGTGACGCTGCTGTCCGAGGTGTCGGTCGAGGGCGGTGTGGTGAAGGGCCGTCGTGACGGTGACGCGGCGACGGAGCTGGTCGAGGCGGCGCTGCCGGCGGTGGTGTCGGTGACGGACCAGTCGGGTGAGGCCCGGTACCCGTCGTTCAAGGGGATCATGGCGGCGAAGAAGAAGCCGGTGGAGTCGCTGGACCTGGACGACCTGGGCATCGAGGCGGACGAGGTCGGTCTGGCGGGTGCGTGGACGGCGGTGGAGTCGGTGGCGGCGCGTCCGGCGCGTACCGCGGGCACCGTCGTCAAGGACGAGGGCGAGGGCGGCAAGCAGCTCGCCGGCTTCCTGGCCGACCAGAAGTTCATCTAGTCCCACTCGTCAGCGCATCCAACGATCGATCAGGAGCAACGAATCATGGCTGAGATCCTGGTGCTGGTGGACCACGCCGACGGTGTGGTCCGCAAGCCGGCCCTCGAACTGCTGACCCTGGCCCGCCGCATCGGTGAGCCGTCCGCCGTCGTCCTCGGCGCGGGTGCCGCGGCCGCCGACATCGCCGCCAAGGCGGGCGAGTACGGCGCGGCCAAGGTGTACGTCGCCGACGGCGCCGAGTTCACCGACCAGCTGGTCGTCCCCAAGGTGGACGCCCT
>NZ_JAFLNG010001230.1 GCF_017427025.1 Streptomyces sp. FH025 | reverse complement strand
CGCCGCTGGCGGTGGCGGCCGCCGCCGACCTCGCGGTCAGCGCACTCAACCCCTCACTGGACTCCTGGGACCAGGCTCCCGCGGCGACCGCCCTCGAAACCGCGCTCCTCGCCGAACTCGCCGAACTGGTCGGATACGACCGCCGAAGGGCCGCCGGGGTGCTCACCTCGGGCGGCACCGAGTCCAACCTCATGGGGCTCATGCTGGCGCGGGACCAGAAGCTCGACGGCATCGTGGAGTTGGACGGGATCCCGGCCGGCGTGCGGCCGTGCATCCTCGCGTCCGAGGTCGCGCACTTCTCCGTCCAGCGGGCCGCCGCCCTGCTCGGGCTCGGCGAGCGGTCGGTCATCGGCGTGCCGGTCGACCGCCGACTCCGGATGCTGCCGGAGGAGTTGGAGCGGGCCATGGCCGAGGCCAGCTGGTCCGGACGGACCCCGATCGCCGTCGTCGCCACCGCCGGCACCACCGACACCGGCGCCGTCGACCCGCTGCACGCCGCCGCCGACCTGGCCGGTCGCTACGGCGCCTGGCTGCACGTCGACGCGGCGTACGGCGGTGGGGCGCTGCTCTCCGACCGGCTCGCCCCGCTGCTCGACGGTACCGCCCGCGCCGACTCGGTCTCCCTCGACTGGCACAAACTCGGCTGGCAGCCCGCGGCCGCCGGAGTCTTCCTGGTCCGGCGCGCCGAGACCTATGTCTCGCTGGCCCGCCGCGCCGAGTACCTCAACCCGGTGGACGACGAGCGGGCCGGATACCCCAGCCTGCTCGGCCGCTCGCTGCGCACCACCCGCCGGGCCGACGCCTTCAAGCTCGCCGTCACGCTGCGCACCCTCGGCCGTGAAGGGCTCGGGCGGCTGGTGGACGCCTGCCACGAGCTGGCCCTGGCAGCGGCGGCCGCCGTCCACGCCGAACCCGCGCTCGAACTGCACACCGAGCCGGAGCTCACCGTGCTGCTGTTCCGCTACCGGCCGCCGGGCCTGACGGACGAGGCCGCGATCGACGAGGTCAACGGACGGCTGCGGCGGCTGCTGCTGCGCACCGGGCGTGC
>NZ_JAFLNG010000123.1 GCF_017427025.1 Streptomyces sp. FH025 | reverse complement strand
GACCACGGCCCGCCACAGGGCCACGGCGGCGACCCCGGTGACCAGGCCGGCCGCGATCAGCTCGGTGGCCTGCTGCACCCACGCGCCGCTCTGGCCCCGGGAGCCCAGGTACTCGCCGATCTGGTCGCCGAACAGAGCGGCGGCCGCGCCGGTCAGGAACATCGGCAGCGCCCGTAGTTCGAACAGCGCCGCCGGGTCGGCCAGGGACCGTCGGCGGAGCTCCCACTGCGGGTGGGTGCGCCACAGCTGGACGAAGGACCGGACGGTGCGCCGCAACGCCCCGCCGGTCGGGTCCGCTTCCCGGCCGGTCCAGCCGTGCGGGTCGGCTCCCCAGCGCAGTGCGGTCAGGTCGGCGTGGATCTCCCGGCTTCGCAGTACGTCCGAGCGCGCGAGGTAGACCAGGGCGGTCATGGCGATCACGAGCACGATGGAGCGGGTGAAGCCGGGGGCCTGCTGCTCCCAGTCGACGGCCCGCGTCTTGGCGGGGAGGTCGTAGAGGAGCCAGACCGCGTACGGCAGCAGCACCAGCAGGAGGAACACTCGCCACAGCGCGATGGTGGCGTAGGTGAGGGTGATGTCCCCGTTGCGGACGTGCGCCAACTCGTGCAGCAGCACCGCGCGGTAGCGGTCGGGATCGGAACTCCGGCGGGCCAGCAGGCCGCCGTGGAGGCGGATGACGGGCCGACGGTTCCGGCCGAACACCACGGCGGTGGCGGTGGTCACCGTCGGGTCGACCACCGCCCGGGGGACCCTGCCCAGGCCGGCCGCCATCGAGAACTGCGCCAGCTCGCGCCCGACCTGGCCGTCGAAGTCCATCAGGTGGAGCGGGAGGGAGCGGCCGCGCCGTGCCTTCCAGCGCGGAATGGCCCAGAAGACCGCGCCGGCCGCGGCCACCAGCAGTGCCGTCCACACCGTGGCCGGCCACCACGAGGGCGCCGGTTCGAAGCGGTCGACGCACGCCTCGTAGGCGTCGTACTGGTTGAGGCCGGCGATGAGGGTGCCGGTGTCCGTGCCGTCGAACGGGTCCGCCCCGGCGGAGAGCAGGCAGCCCGTGCCGTGCTGACTGGGGGCGATGGCGCGGATGTGCAGCACCTGCGTCACCATCGCGCCGCTGCTCACCACCAGGAGGGCCACCAGGAGCACGAAGCGCATGGTCGTCCCGGCGGTGATCGCGCGCTCGTCGAACCGCGGCTGCGGGTTCATCCCGTCGGTTCCTCGCCCCGGAGCGGTACGTCGTCCTCGCTCTCGGACTCGGGCTCGGGCTCGGGGGAGTCGGCCGTGGGGGCCAGGGCCAGCCTGGCCACCACGGTGTCGGCGATCACGATGGCGCGCTGCTCCTTGAAGCCCTGCTGGAGGGCGGACTCCAGGACCTGCCGGCGCACCTCGGCCAACTGCTCGGTGGTGAGCGGGGGCACCACGACCGGTGCGGAGCGCCGTCGGGTGATCCGGCGGACCGCCGCCTTCAGGCCGCTGGTCGCGCCGTTCGCGGCGACGGTCCCGAAGCGCCGGGCGGCCTGGTCCACCGCCAGCCAGACGGCGGGCGTCACCAGGGCCGCGGCCTCGTCCACGCCGAAACCCAGCGGCTCGCGGTGCTGCCGCCGGCTGAGCCGCGCCACCACCGTGTCGTCGTCGAAGCCGGACAGCCCCGCGACGATCGGCAGCTCCTCCGGCGCGAGCCGGGACACGACGTCGTGGACGATCGTTCGTACTGTCACGCCGTTGTCCGCACCGCTGGAAGCGGCCGTTTCGATACCCATTCGAACCCCCGCACGGTCCGTCACGTGTTCCTTGAAGACGATTGTTGGGGGTTTCCTGATGACTTGTCAGGCGCTTCGGGAAAGCCGTTGACTGCGGACGGTCGTCATGCTCCCTGGGCTCCGGTCGCGTAGCGGCGACCGGGGCCCGGGGTTTTCCGCTCAGTGCCCCTCGGCGCTTTCCGTCACGGCTTGCCGTGCCCGCTCCTGGAGGTTCTCTCCTGCTTCGAGGCCGCGGACGTTGGCCGCCGCCCCGGCCGTTCCGACGAGCAGGAAGTGCTGCCCGGGGTGGGTCTTGGCGGCCGCGTCGACGGCCGCCGCGAATTGCGGGTCGGCCGAGGCGGAGATGATGAGCGCGCAGTTCTTCAGGATCAGACCGCCGATGGCGCTGTCCACCTTGGCGGGGTCGGTGGTCACGTAGGCGGCCCGTGCGTGCAGCGGGTCGACCGCCGCCTGGGTGCCGGCCCAGACCTGGGCGGCGGGCGAGCCGGGTGCGAGACCGGTGGCGTCGGTGATCAGGCAGGCGTTGAAGGCGATGAACGGCTGAGTGGCCGTCGGCGCGGGGGCCGAGTGAGCCGAGGAGCAGCCGGTCAGCAACGCCAGGAGCAGGGTGCCCACGACTCTGATGACTGGCTGCGATCGCATGGCTGGTGCTCCTGGTGTTCCTGTAGGTTTCCTGATGATCATCTGGATCGATGCTGAGCATAGGGCATCCGACACCGATGACATTTGTCCGAATCTTCCACGGTTGAGCCGCATTTGAGCTGGCTTTTCCCTGTGAGCGGGCGCCCTATGACCCGTCACGCGAGCCTCACGGAATCCTGCACGTCTTCACCGAAAGCCCTCACGCCGAGTAATGGCGCACACGCACTACCGGCCAAGTGACGTGCCCGCCACCTCACGGAATGTCGATAGATGGACATGTTGATCACATGGCTGATAGAAACCACGCCGCTTATGTGATCTTTAACTTTCGGAGGAAATTGTGCGCCCGCGTTCAGGGTTGCTCCCACCTGCCGGTGGCAGGAGGCGTCTGCTGCGGTGGACGTCGTCATTGACGACGCTTGTGGTCGGTTTCGGCGTGGTGACCGACGCCGCGAGTGCGGTACCGCTACCGGCGTCGGCCGTCGCCGCGGTGGCGAGCAAGCGGATCGACAACGGCAAGGTGTCGACGCCGCAGCAGGGTTCGGGTTCGGCGGCGAACCGGTCTCACCAGGCCTCGACCGCCGACACCCGCGGGGCCGGCACCGGCCCGGTCGCCGGCCACGGCCCCGGTGCCGCGCCCGGCCAGCTGCCGCCGTTCGATCCGAAGAACCGCCTGGCCAGCCCGTTCCAGGTGGACGGATCCGGCCAGGTCAGGACCTCCCCGACGGATGCCCCCGGCAAACCGGCCCTGACCGGTTTCGACGCCGGGAAGAGCACCGAGGACACCGGCAAGCGCAACGACCACGAGAAGGTCTTCAAGAACCCGGACGGCACCCAGACCGTCCGGACCTACGCGGGACGGGTCTCCTACCCCAACCCGGACGGCAGTTGGTCGGACATCGACCCCACCCTGGTGCCGGCGCCCGCCGCGTCCGCGGCTTCGGCGTCGACCGCCACCCACGCGTCGTTCCTGGCCGCCGCCCCGGCCGCGGTCGCCGCCCGGATGGCCTCGGCCGCCGGTGCCACGCCGCAGGCCGCCCCGCAGTCCAGCCCGAAGCTGACCAAGAAGGCCGACTCCCAGGACGTCGAGTTCGCCACCGACGCCACCGATCCGCAGCTGATGTCGATCAGCGGGGACGGGACGAACCGGGTCTCCTTCGGTCTCGACGACGCCGCACCCGTGCACGGGCAGGTCTCCGGCTCGGAGGTGACCTTCCCCAAGGTCCGCCCGTCCGCGGACCTGGAGCTGAAGAGCGTCAACGAGGGCTTCAAGGAGACCATCGTCCTCCACGGCGCCGACGCGCCGACGGAGTGGACGTTCCCGATCAAGTCCCCGGGCCTGACCCCGAAGATCGCCGCCAACGGCGACGCCGTGTTCACCGACGCCTCCGGCGCGGTCAAGGTAACCGTCCCGGCCGGAACGATGACGGATGCCAACATCGACCCCCGCTCGGGTGAGGGCGCGTTCTCCAACGGCGTCAGGTACTCGATCGTCGACGACCACGGCGGCAAGGCGCTGCGGGTCAGCGTCGACGCGGCCTGGGTCCACGACCCCGCCCGGGTGTTCCCGGTGAAGGTCGACCCGTCCTCGGCGAACACCAACACCGACACCTCGGCGTTCTTCGAGTACAACCTCGTCTCCGGGATGACCAACATCCCCAGCAGCTCCAGCAACGCCAACCTGAAGGTCGGCGACTACGACGGCTCGCACGCCTCGGCCGGCTACGTCCGGTTCCCGGTGCAGACCTCGATCCCGAACGCCTCGGTGATCGGTGGCGGCGTCAACCTCTACACGATCTGGTCCGGCTACTGCGCCGCGGCCGAAGAGGTCGACGTCAAGGCCATCACCAGCGGCTGGAACCTCAACACCTCGCAGGGGTGGCCGGGCGTCGGCTACAGCGCGAACGTGATGGGTCGGGCCTCCTTCACCGGTGGCACCGGCACCGGCTGCGGCGGCTCGCAGTGGGAGCGGATCCCGCTGAACAGCGACGGTGCCAACCAGGTCACCTCCTGGACGCACGGCGGCGCCAACAACGGTTTCCTGCTGTACGCGCCGGCCAACGACGTGTACCACTGGAAGCAGTTCAGCTCCGCCGCGGCCTCGTCCAACATCCCCTTCCTGGACGTCACCTACGCCCCGGACGACGCGAGCTTCAACTTCGCCGGCACCTGGGACTACTACCCCTCGCACATCCAGCAGGGCCTGATCGGCGTCACCGTCACCAACACCTCGTCCAACACCTGGACGGCAGGTTCGGGCAACGGCTCGTACGCGCTGGGCTCGCGCACCTACCGCAGCGACGGCACGCTGGTCGGCTGGGGCACGGCCGTCTCGCTGCCCAACAACGTCGGCCCGAACCAGTCGGTGAAGCTGGAGGCGGTCAGCCCCGCGCTGTCCCCCGGAACGTACACGCTGTGCTGGGAGATGGAGAAGCGCGGCTACTACGCGTTCAGTGACGTCGGCGGGCACAACGCCTGCTGGTCGTACACCATCAACAACATCCCGCCGCAGGTCGACACCTCCTACCCGCCGAACAACGCCTCCCAGTCGACGCTGACGCCCACCCTGTTCGCATCCGGCCACGACCCGGACAACTGGCCGGCCACCGGGCTGACCTACAAGTTCGGCGTCTGCTCCGGCACCCCCGACGCGCCGGTCAACTGCTTCGACTCCGGTGCCCTCGCCGCCTCGACCAGCTGGCAGGTGCCCACGGGCAAACTCGCCTGGGGCCAGACCTACTTCTGGCAGGTCTGGATATCCGACGGCAATGCCACCGCCGGCCCGTTCGTCCAGGGCTACTTCAACACGACGGTCGCCCAGCCGCAGATCACCTCGCACCTGACCGAGAACCCGGCGGCGCGCGGCTTCGACCCGCAGAGCGGCAACTACAGCGTCGAGTCGACCGACTCCACCGTGGCGACCGCCGGTCCGGCACTGGAGGTGCGCCGCACCTACAACAGCCTCGACCCGCGCACCAACGGCATGTTCGGCGCGAGCTGGATCTCCCCGCTGGACATGCGGGCGACCATCGACGACGACGGCTCGAACAACGTCGTGATCACCGACGTCGACGGCCGCCAGATCCGCTTCGGCTGCAACCCGAACGCCGGCGCCGGCGCCCCGTGCACCTCGTACGTCCCCCCGCAGGGCACGTACGCCACGCTGACCGCGCAGACCGGCGCCAACAACGCGATCACCTCGTTCGTGCTGACCGAGAAGGGCGGCACCGCCTACACCTTCAACGTCTCCTCCGCGAACCCGGCCGTCTTCCTGCTGATGCAGGTCAAGGACTCCGACGGTCGCGTCAACTCCCTGTCCTACGACGGCTCCGGGCTGCTGCAGAGCATCACCAGCGGCACCAGCGGCCGCGCCCTGCACCTCGGCTGGAGCACCCCGGCCGGCGCGACCGCGCCGCACGTGGCCCGGGTCTTCACCGACCCGCTCGTCGGAACGGACCAGAACACCGACCTCACGTACCTCTACTACTACACCGGCGACACGCTGACCAAGGTCTGCCCGCCGACCTCGACGACCGCCTGCACCACCTACGACTCCACCACCGGCTCCCACTACCGGACTTCGGTCCTGGACGCCGGCCCGCAGTCCTACTGGCGGCTGAACGAGCAGGCCGGCGCCACCGCGGCGGCCAGCAGCGTGGCGGCCAACGAGGGCAACGACAACGCCGTCTACAGCAACGTCACGCTGGGCCAGGCCGGTTCGATCGCCGGCTCGCCGGCGACCACGGCGTCGTTCAACGGCACCAACTCCTCGGTCCGCCTGCCGGACAACACGATCTCGTCCACGGCGAACCTCGCGATCGAGCTCTGGTTCAAGACCACCACGGCGGGCGGCAACCTCGTCGCCTACCAGGACGTCCCGCTGGGCAGCACGGCGACCAGCTGGACGCCGGCGCTGTACCTCGGCACCGACGGCAAGCTGCGCGGTGAGTTCTGGCAGGGCGCGGCGACGCCGATCACCTCGGCGAACCCCGTCAACGACGGCAACTGGCACCACGTGGTGCTGTCCGGAGCCCAGACCACCCAGACGCTGTACCTGGACGGGAAGCAGGTCGGCACCCCCCTTGCCGGTGCCATCGCCAACTCCAAGCAGCCCTACGCCTACGTCGGTTCGGGCTACTCCAGCCCGGACTGGGACGGCCAGGCGCGCGGAGACCGGTACTTCAACGGTCAGATCTCCGACGTCGCGGTCTACAACCACCCCGTCGGCGCGGCCACCGCGGCGACCCACAACCAGATCGGCCGCAACGCCGCCCAGGCGCTGCTGAGCAAGATCACGCTGCCCTCCGGCAACGTGCAGGCCCAGATCGGCTACGACATCGCGGCCGACCGGGTCAACCAGGTCACGGACGCCAACGGCGGCACCTGGAAGCCGAACACCCCCGTGGTGACCGGCTCCTCCGGCGTCTACCGCGCCGCGGTCCAGGCCTCGAACCCGCAGGGGTACTGGCGACTGGCCGACACCGCCGGCGCCGACGCGGCCAACGTGTACGGCACCGGCTACGGCACCTACGACCGCACCACGCTCGGTGCGCCGGGCCCGTACTCCGCCGGTGACATCACCGCGGCCTCCTTCGACGGCTCGTCCTCCTGGACGGCGCTGCCCTCCGGGCTGGTGCCGGACCACGGTCCGTCCGCGATGGAGCTGTGGTTCAACACCACGACGCCGGGCGGGGTGCTGTTCTCCTACTCGGCCCAGGTCGTGAACGACCCCAACGGTCCGCTCGGGTACTACACCCCGGCCCTGTACGTGGGCCAGGACGGCAGGCTCCAGGGCGAGTTCTGGGACGGCAACGCCACGGCGATGGCCTCCAGCGGCTCGGTGGCCGACGGCAAGTGGCACCACGTGGTGATGTCCACCGACGCCACCGGCGCGGGCCAGGCACTGTACCTGGACGGCAACCAGATCGCTTCCAAGTCGAACACCGTCAGCCAGACCGGCTGGGGCATGACCAACGTCTACCTCGGCGCCGGTCTGATCAACGGGAACTGGCCCAACAGCCCGACCGACCAGGCCGGGCACTTCAAGGGCAGCATCAGTGAGTTCGCCTTCTACAACCACCAGTTGACCGCGGCGGACGTCACCGGCCACTTCCAGGCCCACGCCAACAGCACCAAGGCGCTGACCACCACCGCGACCGTCACGGACCCGACCGGCAAGACCGTCTCGTCGTCCTACGACCCGAACAACAACGGCCGCATGGTCTCCTCCACCGACGCGCTCGGTGCGACCACCACGTACGGCTACGACACCGGTGGCTTCCTGCTCACCGTCACCGACCCGAACGGCAACACCAAGACCCAGGGCCATGACGCCCGCGGCAACGTGGTCAGCGAGACCACCTGCCAGGACCAGGCCCACCAGAGCTGCTCGACCACCTACCACAGCTACTACCTGAACCCGGCCAACCCGATCGACCCGCGCAACGACGCGGTGACCGACACCCGGGACGGCCGCTCGGCCTCGGCGACCGACAACACCTACTGGAGCCACAACGATCTGGACGCCGCCGGACGCCTGATCGCCACCACGACCCCGCCGTACGCCAACGGCACCGGCCGCAAGACCACGACCGGCTACACCACCGGCACCGAGGCGGCCGCCGACTCCGGCACCGTCCCCCCGGGCCTGCTGGCGAACAAGGTCACCGCGGGCGGTGCGACGACCAGCTACACCTACTTCCACAACGGTGACCTCGCCTCGGTCACCGACCCCGCCGGTCTGGTGACCAAGTACGCCTACGACCAGCTGGGCCGGCTGACCAGCCACACCGTCTACGACTCGGTGAGCTACCCGAACGGCCTCACCACCTCGGCGACCTACGACGGCGAGGGCAAGTTCCTCACTCAGACCGAGCCGGCCGTCACCGACCGGGTCACCGGCGCGGTCCACACCGAGCGGACCACCTACACCTACGACGCCGACGAGCACGTCCTGACCGAGGTCAAGTCCGACCTGACCGGCAAGGACGCCTCGCGGACCGAGACCTTCACCTACAACAACCTCGGCCAGGTGGTCACCACCACCGACGCCGCCGGCAACAGCGAGACCTTCGGCTACGACGCCTTCGGCAACCGGAACAGCAAGACCGACGCCAACGGCACCACCATCGCCTACGCGTACTCGCCCCGCGGCGAGCTGCTGACCAGCACGCTCAAGGGCTTCACCGGCGACCCGACCGCGCCCTCCGCGGCCACCGACCTGGTGCTGGAGTCCAAGGCGTACGACCCGGCCGGCCGCCTCGCCTCGCACACCGACGCGATGGGCCGGACCAACTCCTACACCTACTACGACGACAACCTCGTCAAGACCGAGCAGCGCGCGGACACCACGGGTGCCTCGCTCCAGCTGCACTCCTTCACCTACGACGGCGCGGGAGACCGTCTCTCCGACCTCGCCGACGGCGAGACCCTGACCAACTACACGGTCGACGCCGCCCACCGGGTCACCTCCGAGGCCGTCAAGGTCGGCCTGGACGCCACCAGCCAGCCGATCTGGCGCACCACGGCGACCACGTACGACGCGGACGACCACGAGACGTCCGTCAGCCGCACCGACTCGACCGGCACGCTCACCGAGCAGACCGACCACACCTACGACCCGATGGGACGTGAGCTCACCCGGACCGTCCACAACGGCGCCGCCAACCTGACCACCACGTGGAACCGGGACAAGCGCGGCCTGATGACGACGGAGATCGACCCCAACGGGGACAGGACCGACTTCGCCAACGACGAGGCCGGCCGCCACTCCTACACCTCCGAGCCGACCCGGTCGGTCGAGGCGGCGGGAGGCACGGCCGTCACCGCCGCGCCGTACGTCACCTTCGGCTACGACACCTTCGGCGACCAGACCTCGCACTCCGACGAGCGGGGCAACGTCACCTACACCACCTACGACGCGGTGGGCAAGGAAACCGGCACCATCGCGCCGTCCTACACGGCGCCCGGTACCACCACCCCGATCACCGCGACCACGAGCAACACCTACGACAAGCTCGACCAGCTGGTCTCGCACACCGACCAGCTCGGCAACACCACCACCTTCGTCCGTGACCAGCTGGGCCGCGAGGTCACCAAGACCGACCCGGCCGTGGGCGGGGCGACCACCGGCGGCGTGTGGCACTACAGCTACGACGCCGTGGGCGAGCAGCTCGCGCAGACCGACCCGACCGGTGCGGTCCAGCAGGCCACGTACGACTTCATGGGCCGCAAGCTGACCGAGACCATGGTCGAGCGCTCCCCGTCGGCCGCGGCCTACACCACCACCCTGGGGTACAACAGCACCGACGACCTGGTCACGGAGACCTCCCCGACCGGGGTGGTCACCACCTTCGGCTACAACCTGGCCCACGAGAGGACGAGCCAGACCGACGCCTTCGGCAACACCACCACCTACGCGTACGACGCCCTCGGCCGTCAGGTGAAGATCACCGACCCGTCGGGCACCGGCCAGAGCACGGTCTACGACCCGGCCGGCCGGGTCACCTCGGTGAGCGACTTCGACGCCACCGGCAAGGCCCTGCGCACGCGCGGCCTGGCGTACGACGCCGCGGGCAACATCACCTCCGTGACCTCGGCGCTCGGCTACTCGCTGGCCTACACGTACGACAGCGACCACCACCAGCTGACCGAGACGGAGACGACCGCGCCCGGCGCGACCATCACCACCTCCTTCGGCTACGACGCCGCCGGCAACCACACCCGCTACACGGACGGGCGCGGCAACAACTTCCTGACCACCTACAACAGCTGGAACCTGCCCGAGTCGCAGATCGAGCCGGCCACCACGGCCTACCCGAACGCGGCCGACCGCACCTACACCACCGGCTACGACGCGGCCGGACAGCCCGTCACCCTTTCGCAGCCGGGCGGCGTCACCCGCAGCCGCACCTACGACCAGCTCGGACGGCTGACCAAGGAGACCGGCACCGGCGCCGAGAGCGCCACCCGGGACCACACCTTCGGCTACGACCTGATGGGCCGGATCACCTCCGCGGGCACGCCCACGGCGAACGACACCTTCGCCTACAACGACCGCGGCCAGCTGCTGTCCGCCGCAGGCCCCTCCGGGACCTCCTCCTTCGCCTACGACGGCGCGGGCAAGGCGACCACCAGGACGGACGCCTCCGGCACCGCCACCTACACCTACGACAAGGCCGGCCGACTGGCCACCCTGGCCGACCCGGCCTCCGCGACCACGGCCACCTACGGATACGACAAGGACTCCCAGCCCGTCACCGTCAACTACGGGACCGGCAACAACACCCGGAACTACGGCTTCGACCCGCTGCACCGGCTCACCAGTGACACCGTCACCACAGCCGGTGGTGCCACCGTCTCGTCCATCGCGTACGCCTACAACCTCGACGACCAGCTGACGTCGAAGACCACCACGGGCTTCGCCGGCGCGACGACCAACACCTACACCTACGACCAGACCGGCCGCCTGACCTCGTGGAACAACGGGACCACGAACACGGCGTACGCCTACGACGCGTCCGGCAACCGCACCCAGATCGGCGCGCGGGCGCAGACCTACGACGCCCGGAACCGGCTGCTCACGGACGGCACCGCGAGCTACACCTACACCGCCCGCGGCACCATGTCCGGCAAGACCCCGAACGGGTCGTCGGCCACCGTGGCCATGCAGTTCGACGCGTTCGACCGGCTCAAGGCCGACGGAACGCAGGGCTACGACTACGACGCCCTCGACCGGCTGGTGACCACCGGATCGACCACGCTGGCCTACTCGGGCATCGGTGACGAGGTCGCCTCGGACGGCACCGCCAGCTACGCCCGCGACCCCGGTGGCGTGATCACCGGAATCAACCAGGGAGGCACCAACACCATCGCCCTGACCGACCAGCACGACGACCTGGTCGGTGACTTCACCGCGGCCGGCACGGCGCTGGCCGACTCGGCGGCGTACGACCCGCTGGGCAACTCCATCGCCACCACGGGCGCCAAGCACCTGCTCGGGTTCCAGTCCGACTACACGGACCCGACCACGGGCAAGGTCAACATGCTGTCCCGCTGGTACGACCCGTCGACCAGCAACTTCGTCTCGCGCGACAGCTACAGCCCCGACCACGTCGTCTCGGACCTGCCCGACCGCTACGCGGTCGCGGGCATGGACCCGTGGTGGTCGGACCCCAACCCGAGCGTCGCCCAGGACCGCTACGCCTACGCCGACGGTGACCCGCTGGCCTTCACCGACCCCGACGGCCACTGGCCCAAGTGGATGAAGTCGGTCGGCCACGCCGTCTCCAAGGGTGTGGACAAGGTCGAATCGGGCCTCAGCAGTGCCGGATCGGCCATCGTCAACGTCGGATCGGAGATCGTCCACAACCCGGTGAGCGCCCTGGAGACGGGGGCCAACTTCGTCTACCAGGTGTCCGGCGCGGCCGACGTGGTCAACTGCGCGACCCACCCGGGCTGGAGCAGCTGCGGCCAGGCCGTTCTCGCCGTCGCCTCCTACATCCCGGTGGTCGGCGAGGCCGCGATCCCGCTGCGCGCGGCATCCATGGCCCAGAAGACCGCCCGGGTGCTCAGCACCGCGGGCAAGGCCGCGCGGGGCATCAACACGCTCATCTACGGCGCTCACGTCGCCAGCGACGTGTACCACGGCAACTACAAGGCGGCCTTCAAGGACGTCGCCACCGGCGTCGTGCTCGGCAAGCTCTCCAAGCACGTCGGTGGACGCGCGTACAACAGCCGTGCCGGGAAGGCCGCCCGGGCCTTCGTGGGCACGGCGCGGGCGGGCCGCCGGGCTCCGGCGAACGCCACCGTCTACCACTACGGGCGCACCGGCAACGAGCACTACAGCATCGTGGTCCACGGACCGGAGGGCTCCCGGCACGCACACGGGTACCTGAGCAACGGAAACCTGAAGCCCGGCCCGAAGGACGAACCGCGAACCGGTCGGCACGGGAGTTTCAACCGGGCGTTCGACATTCACATCCCCCACCCGGAGGCAGCGCATCGAGCAATGGACAACGCGTATTCCAAGCGGCCGAAGAGCGTCGGCCAGTACAACGCCCACACCAATAGCTGCCTGACCTACTGTGGTACGGTCCTGCGCGCCGGTGGGCTGCACGTCCCTCGGACCAGCATCGGAATGAAGCTCCACCTGGCGACTCAGCGACGCCACCGGAACTGATGCGAGGAATGATCCCGAGCATGAGCCCGGGGAATTGACGAGTCGGGGTGTGGGGCGTTCCGGCGCTCCACACCCCGATTTTCGATGATCCGTCTCCAATGGAATTCCCGGCCGTGCTGCCGGAATCATGGGCCGAAAGTGGTGAAGATGGGAAAGCCGGACCTGGACCGGGCCGAGGAAGCCCGGGACCTCGAAGAGGCCGCCGAACGGACCCGCGGTGAGGACCGCCTCTCGTTCCTCTCCCAGGCGGCCGATCACTGGTCGGAGGCGGGAGCGTACGACCGGGCGATCGACCTGCTGACCCGGGTCGCCGCCGAGAGCGGGGACCCGGCCGACGCCGGTTCTCCGGTGCTCGCCTGCTCGCTCTTCCGGGCAGGGCGCGAGGAGGAGGCCTGGGAGGTGGTCGAGAAGGCCGAGGGCCTCGCGGCCGCGGGGCAGAACTGGCGCGACTACGACGAGTTGGCCGACTACCTGGTCAGGGCCGACCGGCCGGAACGGGCGCTGAAGTGCTACGACGAGGCGCTGCGCATCGTCCTGGGGCTGGAGCAGCCCGACGCGCCGGAGCCCGAGCATCCGGCGCTGCGCCCGCTCTCCTCCGTGCGCCGGAACCGTATGCTCGTGCGCCAGCGGCTGGGGCTTCCGGCGGACGAACACGACAAGGCGGCGGTGAAGGCCCTTCCCGTCGCCGAGCGGTGGCGTCGTCGGCGTCGCCCGTAGACGAAGACGTAGACGTACACGTAGACGTACACGTACACGTAGACGTAGACGTCAACAGGGAGAAGCACCACGCGAGAGTCCTCCAGGGAAGCCTGGAGGACTCTCGCGCATCAAGCGGTGGAGACCTCGCCTGGCGGTATCAGGGCCAGCGGCCTCTGAACAGCGATACCGCGGCCAGGGATCGGACGGCTTTGCCGCCCGGTCCCTCTCGCGTTTTCGGCATGAACGCGAAAGGACCGGGCGAATCCGGGATTCTTCATCAGGACCTCGGCGGCGCCGCGAGGTCAGAAGATCGAGCAGCCGGAGAGCGTGGTGAGGGTGTCGAGGGCGGCGACGGCGGCGACGGAGTTGCCGGCCGGGTCGAGGCGGGGGCCCCAGGCGCAGACGGCGGCGCGGCCGGGGAGTATGGCGAGGACGCCACCGCCGACGCCGCTCTTGCCGGGCAGGCCGACCCGGAAGGCGAACTCGCCGGCGGCGTCGTAGGTGCCGCAGGTGAGGAGGACGGCGTTGATCCGCTTGGCCTCGCTGCGGGACATCAGACGCGTGCCGTCGGTGCGCACGCCGTAGCGGGCGAGGAACGCGCCGGCCAGGACGAGGTCGCGGCAGCTCGCGGCGACGGCGCAGTGGGCGTAGTAGTGGTCGAGGACGGTGTCGACCGGGTTCCGCAGGTTGCCGTGGCTGGCGATGAAGTGGGCGAGCGCGGCGTTGCGGTGGCCGTGCTCGGCCTCGGAGGCCGCGACCACCGGGTCGGTGTCGAGCAGCGGGTTGCCGGACTCGCGGCGCAGGAACTCCCGTACGGCGCCTGAGGCGTCGCCGGTCAGGGAGTGCAGGCGGTCGGTGACCACCAGGGCGCCCGCGTTGATGAAGGGGTTGCGCGGGATGCCGTGCTCGGTCTCCAGCTGCACCAGGGAGTTGAACGGGTTGCCGGAGGGCTCGCGGCCCACGCCCTGCCAGAGGGCGTCGCCGCCGTAGGAGAGCGCGAGGGCCAGCGAGAACAGCTTGGAGACGCTCTGGATGGAGAACGGCTGCTCCCAGTCCCCGACGCCGTACAGCTCGCCGTCGACCGTGGCCACGGCCATGCCGAAGGCCTCCGGGTCGGCGGTGGCGAGGGCCGGGATGTAGTCGGCGACGCGGCCCCGGCCGACCGTCTCCCGGGCGGCCTCCTCGGCGGCCTCCAGCAGCACCGGGTAGTCCAGGATCTCCCCATCGAACAAAGCTCTTCCTCCACGCGCGGTCGGTACGGACATGATCGGGACCGGGTGCCGCCGCTGTGTGGCGACACCCGGTCCGACCAGTGATTATCCGTGGTCCGCGAGGCGTGCGGGCACAGGGGAGGTC
>NZ_JAFLNG010001229.1 GCF_017427025.1 Streptomyces sp. FH025 | reverse complement strand
TGGGGACGTGTCCGGAGGCGGGGCGCCACAGCGGGAGTTGGACGAGGCCGGGGCCGGCGAACTCGAAGTCGCCGAAGAAGGGCTCGACGTCGGCGCGCGGGCGGAGCACGAGCGGGGCGCTGGCGCTCCGGTAGATGCGGGTGCCCTCGGCGGCGCTCTCCCGGGAGGCGAAGTCGGGGCTGCCGTGGGAGAGGATCAGGGCGCTGCCGGGGGCGAGCGCGTCGCGCAGGGTGCGGACGATCCGCTGGGCGCCCTCCTCGTCCCGGATGAAGTGAAGGACTGCGACCAGCATCAGCGCGACCGGTCGGGAGAGGTCGACGGCGGCGGCCAGCGCGGGGTGGGCGAGGATCGCCTCCGGGTCGCGCAGGTCGGCCTCGATGACGGAGGTGTGCCCGGTCGGGTGGCCGGCCAGCAGGGCGCGGGCGTGGGTGGCGACGATCGGGTCGTTGTCCACGTACACCACCCGGGCGTCCGGGGCGACCCGCTGGGCGACCTCGTTGGTGGAGCCGACGGCCGGAATGCCGGTGCCGATGTCGATGAACTGGCGGATCCCCCGGCCTGCCACGAACTCGACGGCCCGGCCGAGGAACTGCCGGTTGGTGCGGGCCAGCAGCGGCAGCGCCGGGTAGGCGGCTATCGCGGCCTGGGCGGCCTTGCGGTCCGCCTCGAAGTTGTCCTTGCCGCCCAGGTAGTAGTCGTACATCCGGGCGGTGTGCGGAACGCCGGTGTCGAGCTCGCTCGGCGGCTGCCAGTCATCGGCTCTGGCCCATTCCCAGCCGGTGCCGGCGTCCCGTTCGACGGCCGCCGCGGTGTCCTCGTGCATCATGTTCCGCCCCCAATGCGCAATGCCGGAAGTGTGCCTACCGCCCCGTAACACGCGGCGCGCGGTGATCGTATCCAACGACACGCCGTGGAAACAGCGGGAGTTCAGGTTTACGCAACGCCGGCTCGATCGAGTGTGTGCACGTCAACGGGGCTGGGGACGGATGTCCCGGATCGCCGCGCGTCGCCGCCCTCTCTATGCTGACTGCCGATGACTGCCGACCGCCGCACC
>NZ_JAFLNG010001228.1 GCF_017427025.1 Streptomyces sp. FH025 | reverse complement strand
CCGAGAACGGCGTCCCGGCCGAAGAACCACTCGGCCTGTGTCGACTCGAAGGCGGCCATGCCGGGGTAGGGGCAGTCGTCGCCGTTCTTCTCGCCGGACCCGATCCGCCGGAGGCCGCCGTCTTCGTAGTGCACGTGCACGGCACCGGTGGCGATGAACTGGTCCCGGCCGGCCATGTAGATGGTGGCGTCGCCCGAGGCGTACGCCTCCTGGCGCGGTTCGGTGTGCGGTTCGGCGCGCGCCTCGGTGTGCGGTTCCGGCCCGTCCGGACCGGGTTCCGGCCGGCTCACTGACCGTGGATGTGCATGTCATTGCCGGCCATGTAGACCCTCGCCTGATCGGAGGCCGTGCCCCGCATGGTCACCTGTCGCCCGCCGGAGCCGGACTCGGGCTCGCCCCCGTCGAGTTCGGCCAGGATCCGGCGCAGTTCGACCGCGAGCGAGGGGTCGGCCCGCAGCAGGTCGCGCAGCCGAGTCCGCCATTCGACGGTCAGTTCCTGTTCCACCTGCCCGCCGTCGGACTCCCCGGCGGCCAGCAGCGTTTCGCGCGTCTCCACCAACTGGGCCTCGACGACTTCGGCTTCCTCGGACCGCTCGGGATGCCGCCGGCGCCAGAGCGCCACGACTGCCTGCCTGGCCTGGTCCCACCCGTCAGCGGCCAGTCGGCCCACCAGGGCGGTCGCGGCCGATGACGCCAGTGCCGCCAGTTCCGGATCCATCTACAGCCCCCGCAAGAGATGTGGCGCTCCGTCAGTATCTGGTGCCACATTCTGCGACCTGGCCCCACCACTGACAACTTGCCTGGCTGCAGCCTCGGAGGTCCCGCGTGGCGGTCCTTGGGACCCGGAGTCGTTCTCGTCGACCACGGGGCCGACGCCGGCCCCCCGGGGGGAGTTTCTGGCCCGTGGCGCGGCGGCGGCCACCAGTCCGAAGGGCCATGGGCCGGGTCGGCCGCCTCGCGCCGTCGGCCCGGTGGGTGTGCGGCGCTGCCGCGCGCCTGCGCGCTGGGGGGCCGCGCCGACCCGTGTGACGCGTGTCCCAGCGCGGGAAGATCGC
>NZ_JAFLNG010001227.1 GCF_017427025.1 Streptomyces sp. FH025 | reverse complement strand
GTCAAGGACATGCAGCAGCGGCTGTACGTGGCCGAATGCGGATTCGTCGACAAGTCGATCGTCACCGGCACCTTCGACTACTGGACGCAATCGGTACTCACCAGCTACCAGCGCGAGAACCGGATCAAGGGCGAGAACGGCGTCTACGGCCCCAAGACCCAGGCCGCTCTCACCTCCGACCCGGGCTGCTGACCGGGGCCGGGAGCCCGTCCTCAGCCGGTGATCGCCCCGAAGATGCTGATCCCGGCCAGCAGCACCATGACCGCCGCCGCCACCCGGACGATCAGCTTCATCGGCACGTGCTTGAGCAGCTTCTGCCCGCCCACGATGGCGATCCCGCCGACCGCGCAGAGCGCCAGCCAGGAGCCGAGGCCGACGGCCAGCGGATCGGCGTACTTGGCGGCCAGGTTGGCGGTCATGATCTGGGTCAGGTCGCCGAACTCGGCGATCGCGACGACCACGAAGCTGGCCCCGGCCACCTTCCAGAAGCTGTTCGAGGACGGCTCCTTGGCGGCGTGCTCGTCCTCGTCCTCGCCACCGTGGAACAGCAGCATCCCGGCGCCGACCAGGAAGAGCGCGCCGGTGACGCCCTCCACCCAGCGGTGCGGCAGCAGCGAGAGCAGGTGCCCGGCGGCCAGGGCGAGGACGACCTGGAGCGCGAAGGCGGCGGCGATGCCCGCGAAGACGTAGCTCGCGCGGTACTTGGTGCCGAGCACCAGGCTGGCCAGCGCGGTCTTGTCCGGCAGTTCCGCCAGGAAGATGATGCCGAACGTCAGCGCGGCAACGGTCAAACTCATCGTGTGGGGTCCCTCGGTCGGGCTGCCGGCGCGGCGACTCCGTCAGGGGACGCTTCGGACCGGCAGCACTGGTCATGGTCACAGCACTGCGGCCGAAGGTCTCGCCGGCACCGTCCGATCGACTCAGCCGGTCGGATCGGGTGCCCCGGGCGCCGGGCCCGTGGGGGCCAGTATGTCGACGGTCCGGTGGAGGGCTACTCCCCTTCAACGCGCCCCAGGATACCCGACCTCGCCCGGCGCCCCCGCCGTCACCAGCCCCC
>NZ_JAFLNG010001226.1 GCF_017427025.1 Streptomyces sp. FH025 | reverse complement strand
GCACGCACCCCAACGCCGCCCCGCCCGCCCTCCGGGCGAACGACGGGAGTTCGAAGACAGGGCCCAGGCGGGTCAGCCCAGGGTGAACCAGGTGCTGCGGGACTTCTTCCACTCCGGGTGGGTGAGGTCCTTGGCGGCGGTGCCGTCGGCGTACAGGTCGGCGGAGCCGTTGTCGGTGATCAGCTGGGCGCGGGCGCCGGGGGCGTCCAGGTCCGGGACCTCCGGGACGGCCTCCCAGGCGCCGGCGTCGCCGGTCGGCAGGTCGAGCAGCTTGACCGGCTTGGAGGCGGCCCGACCGTCCCAGCGGTAGAGCGCGTACGGGGCGGAGTTGTCCTCGGCGGCCCAGGAGCCGGCCACGATCAGGTACTGGCCGAGGTCGTTGCGGCGCAGGTCGCGGATCGACAGCCCGCCGAGGTCCAGTTCGACCGGGTCGCCGAAGGTGGCGTGCACGGCCGAACCGCCGAACAGGGAAGAGAAGTTGGTGACCGGCACCAGTAGCGCCCGGCCGCCGGTGACCGCGGGGGTGAGCGGCGCGCGGAAGCCGATGTAGGCGGTGGTGGTGCTGCCGGGGGCGAACTCCAGGCCCTCGACGTTGAAGCCGTCGATCTGCTTGGGTGCCTGCCCGTCGGCGGCGCCGGCCGCGAAGCCGTAGCGGTTGCCGTGGGCGGTGTCCCAGGCGATCAGGTCGTCGCGCAGGCCGTGGTACGAGCCGGTCAGGGAGAGCTGGGTGTCGGCGCCGGAGCCGGTGACCTTGGTGGTGAACAGGGTGTGGCGGTCGGGCTTGACCGCGCCGTCCTTGTTGTTGCCGAGTGAGCCGGTCCAGTAGACCGTGTCGCCGACCCGGGTGGCGGCCTCGATGTCGATCTCCTTGGAGACGCCGAGCGCGGAGCTGAAGTCCCAGGTGTGCACCGGCGCACCGGAGTTGTTGCGGTCGTACAGGCGCAGGGTGTTGGACTCGTCGTCGCCGACCAGGATGTAGCCGCCGCCGGCGTCCACCGCGGCCGAGGCGTCGCTGGAGCCGGTGAGGTAGCGGCTGGCGGCGGAGTCCCGGACGGCGG
>NZ_JAFLNG010001225.1 GCF_017427025.1 Streptomyces sp. FH025 | reverse complement strand
GGGTCGGCTGGCACGCGTACCTGATCGTCAACCTGTCGGTGGCGGACGGGACGTACCACGACCGGCCGCCGTCCAACGGGCCGAGCCGGCTCAGCTGGGTCTGCCGGAGTCTGCGGGTCGAACGGTGACGTGCTGGTTTACGGCGCGAAGGCGGCGGTGATCGGGCCGCCCGGGCCGGAGCGCTGGAACCAGACCGCCCGGCGGTGCGGGCCGATGTGCGCGGGGTCGGTGACGTACAGGTCGTCGCGCGGGGCGCCCTCGTTGCCGGGGGAGAGCGCCGCGTCCGCGGCCCGGTCGGCGATCGCGCGCAGCAGGGCGGTGGCGGTGGCCTCGGCGGCGGAGGGGGCGATGGCCAGGGCGGTGAGCTCGGTCCAGAGCGGGGTGGACACGTAGCCGATCGGGGAGCGGCCGAGCGCCCGGTGGGGGCGGTCGTCGGGGTGACGGCGGAGGATCCCGGCCGCGACGAGTTGCTCGGGGGAGCGGCGGTCGTCCGGCGGGTGGTGGCTCATGAGCCGCAACGCTACCCCGGAGGGTCGGCCGGTGAGTGCGGGAACGTTTTCTCAGCCCCTCCTCAAGGTGCCCGGCCGGTCGCGGGCGCACGATGGTGGTAGGGCGCTGATCACCCGGGTCGGGTGCGGCGCCGGTCACCTCGGCGGGCCCCGGTCGGGCCGGAGGAGGAGGTCCCCATGTGGCACTGGCACGGGTACGGACCGGACGGCTGGGGCATCGTGGCGATGACGATCGGCTCGCTGCTGATCCTGGCGGTGGTGGCGTTCCTGGGCTTCGCCCTGTCCCGGTACGTCTCGCAGCGGCATCAGCCGCTTCCCGGCGCCTCCGCCGGGCGCGGGCCGGGCGGGCCGGGTTGGCCGCAGGGCTGGGCGTACGGCCCGTCTCCGGAGCAGGTGCTCGCGGAGCGGTTCGCGCGGGGCGAGATCGACGCGGAGGAGTACCGGCAGAGGCTGGAGACGCTGCGCTCGGTGGGCGGCCCGGGCGGTGGCTCACCCGGCGGTGGCTCACCCGGCGGTGGCTCACCCGGCGGTGGGTGGACGGGCGGTGGGCCGCCGAGCG
>NZ_JAFLNG010001224.1 GCF_017427025.1 Streptomyces sp. FH025 | reverse complement strand
CGGGCGCATGGCATCCACTCCGCACGGCGACGCTGAGCGGCGGCGGCCGTACGGGCATGACGATGCGTCAGGCGGCTTGCGTCGAGGCATGGTTGAGCGCAGGACGAAGCGCCGGGTGAACGCGCAGGGAAGGTTGTTACCGCGTGCCGGAGGTGTTCGAGAGCATGCGGGGGTAGGGGCAACTGTGGCCCGGACTACTGCAGTCCATGTTTCTCGCCTCCTCCCGGCCGGGGGCGCACCGTCTGTGCGCCGCATCACGACACGGCAAGGAGCACACCGCCCCACGGGGTCGGCACACCCCAACTCGTCAGAGCTTTGGCACTCCACGGCGTGTCCAACCCCCGTGGGCCGGAAGCCACTTCGGATCAACCCTTAAGTCGGGAGGATCTGTCCTAACCCTGGGCGTCTCTCGACGTCGTCGGATCAGTGGCCTGTGTCCGTGAAGACGCCTCACCGAACGAGGTGCCTTTTCAAACCTCAAAAAGCATAGACCCGCCACGGCCGGGCGGAGTCACCTTTTCGGCCCATCTTCGACAGCTTTGTAGAAGCTTGACCAAACCCGGACCGCCTTGTGCGCTCCCGTGCGGCATATATAGTTCACCGACATATGCAGCTGAACAGCTCACGAGGGGGAAGTGTGTTCCACACCGATCCGCGCCGGACCGCAGCGGTCCTGCAGTTGACCAAGGTCTCCCGGGTGCACGGCCGCGGCGCCGCCGAAGTGCACGCCTTGCGCGGGATCGACCTGGCCGTCCACCCGGGCGAGTTCGTCGCCGTGATGGGGCCCTCCGGCTCCGGGAAGTCCACCCTGCTGACCCTGGCGGGCGGGCTGGACCTGCCCAGCGAGGGCGAGGTGCTGGTCGAGGGCGTCGCGCTCGGCGGCCTCAGCCGCGGCCGGCTCGCCGACCTGCGGCGGCGCTCCGTCGGCTACGTCTTCCAGGACTACAACCTGATCCCGGCGCTCACCGCCGCCGAGAACATCGCCCTGCCGCGCGAACTCGACGGCGTCCCGGGCCGGACCGCCCGCCGGGAGGCCCTGGCCGCGCTGGAGGAGCTCGGCATCGGGGAG
>NZ_JAFLNG010001223.1 GCF_017427025.1 Streptomyces sp. FH025 | reverse complement strand
CAGCCGGGGGGTGCCGCCTACGGCGTCACCGTGCGTGGTGTGGCCTCGGCTGCGCCTCGGCAGGTGGGTGGGTGGTTGAGGGAATTCGCCGGTGGCGAATTCGTGGGCGCGGCACGCGCCGTTGTGGCGGGCGTCGGGCGTCGCTGCGCTCCGCCTTTCCGGCGGCTTTTCCCCGGGCCTACGGCCCGTCAATCGGTCGGCTTTCCGTCTTGTCGGGTTGGTGTTTTCACGGCCCTACGGGCCGGTTTGCTGGCAGGCTTTCCCGGGCTGCGCCAGGGAGCGAGCGTTGACGATGTGTCGCGGACTTCGGGTATCAGCCACAACCTCACCCCCGAGGGGCCTCCCCCGGTCCCGGCCGATGGCCGGTCCGCCGCCTGGTTGCTGGGCTGACGGCCCCCATTCTCCACCCCTGGGGCGGGGCCTGCGGCCCTCGGGGGCAACCTCCGGGCCACCGGTCCGGCTCGGTCTCCCCGGCCCCTGTGGCGGGCCCTCACGGACGCCCCGCACGGCGGTGGCTGACGGGCCCTCAACCGCAGACTCCCGGCCGGAATCCCAGGCGAATCCGGCGGTGTTTCCCCGACTTCCGTACAGCCCTATCCTACCGGTTCCCCGGTGGGTACCGAAGGCGAACAGGAAACCTCGCGGCGACCATCCACCACGGCTCTATCCGGCCGCACTCGCGGCAGGAATTCGAATTCCCTCCCACTCCATTTCGAGCGGCAATCCTGCCCCCTTTCGGTGCGCAGCGTCGTGGAATCGAGCTCGGGCATCCTCGGAAAGGGGCCTACGGCCCCCCGCATCCGACACGGCGACCGCCCTTCCCGACCACCCAGGAAATCCCGCCCAGCGTCACCCGGGCAATTCCCTGAACAGCGACACCAAACCGAACACCGGACCAGGACGACGGCCAGGGTGCCACCAGGGCGGGGCGCAGCGGGGCGCGGCACCGGGCGGCCAGGGCAGGCACGGGCACAGCGGGCCGGACAGCCGAGACGGGCCCAGCGGGACGGCCTGACGGCCGACCAGGACGGCGGCCAGGGCCCGGCAGCCGAGCGCGACACTGGGCGACGCGG
>NZ_JAFLNG010001222.1 GCF_017427025.1 Streptomyces sp. FH025 | reverse complement strand
CCGCCTCCAGGTACCGCAGCTCCCCGCTGCGCCGCGCGTCCAGCGCGGCCGCGAGCCGCCGGTACCGGCTGGGCGGCAGCAGGTCGGCCGCTTCGTCCAGGGTGACGAACCGGCAGCCGCGCAGCTCCTCCTGCTGCAACAGCAGGTTCCGCCGCCCGGCGTCGTCCAGCAGCCCGCCGTCGTACATCAGCCGCAGGCCGCCGCGGCGCGGGCCGGTGCGCGGCTCCCAGTCGACCGCGAGCAGGCGCAGCACGGACGGGTCGAGCCGCAGGCCCAGTTCCTCGGCGGTCTCGCGCAGCGCGGCGTCGGTGGGGGCCTCGCCGCGTTCGACCACTCCGCCGGGGAAGTCCCAGTCGGGCTTGTAGACCGGGTCGACCAGCAGCACCCGGTCCTGCTCGTCGAAGAACAGGACCGCCGAGGCGACGGTGTCCCCGGTCGGGTCCTGGCTCTGGACGATCGGGCAGCGCGCGTCGCCGACCCGGACCAGCTCGGCTATCCGGTGCGCGGTCTCGCGCGGGGTGAGCTCGCTGGTGTCGACCATCCGGGCGTCGCCGACCAGCCAGCGGCGGGCGGCGCGGTAGCGGGGCAGGTGCTCCAGGCACCAGTTGCGGACCCGCTCGCTGGCCGCCGGATCGTCGGGGCACTCCTCGCGGTGCGTGATGCGGTCGCGCAGGATCGTTTCTTCTGGGTCCAGCACGAAGTGGTGCACCGCGATCCCGTGCGAGGCGAGGTCACCGAAGATCTCGTCCCGGTAGTCCTCTCTGAGCAGGGTCATCGGCACCACCAGCGTGCCGCCGACCTCACCGAGCAGAGCCGCCGCCGTCTCGGGGACGAGCCGGCGCCAGGCCGCCAGGTCCTGGAAGTCGGACACCGTCGCCAGCCGGTCGGCCGGAAGCATCCGGCGCAGGCCGAGGCCCACCAACTCGGGATCGAAGAGCACGCTCCCGGGCAGCAGTTCCACCAGCTCTCGGCAGGCACTCGTCTTGCCCGCCCCGAATGTGCCATTGACCCAGACGATCACAACGTCCCCTGCCCTCGACTTGCTCCGATGCCGTTCGCACCGGGCGGCGCCCCC
>NZ_JAFLNG010001221.1 GCF_017427025.1 Streptomyces sp. FH025 | reverse complement strand
TCGGCAGCCCCGACCAGGCACCGCCCGACACCGAGGGCTACCTCGCCACCGGCATCTCGCCGAGCATCACCTCCGGCCGGGTCTCCTACCTCCTGGGCCTCCAGGGCCAGGCCGTGTCCATCGACTCCGCCTGCTCCTCGTCACTGATGGCGATCCACCTCGCCGCGCAGGCACTGCGCTCGGGGGAGTGCACACTCGCCCTGGCCGGCGGGGTGACCGTGAGTGTGACCCCCCTGCAGTTCACGGAGTTCTCCCGCCAGCGTGCCCTGGCCCCTGACGGCCGGTGCAAGCCCTTCTCGTCGACGGCTGACGGTACGGCGTGGGGTGAGGGCGCCGGCCTGGTGCTGCTGGAACGCCTGTCCGACGCCCGTCGCAACGGTCACCGGGTGCTGGCGGTGGTGCGGGGTTCGGCGGTCAATCAGGACGGGGCGTCCAACGGGTTGACCGCGCCCAACGGCCTCTCCCAGGAACGCGTCATCCGCCAGGCGCTGGCGAACGCCGGGTTGGAGGCGTCCGAGGTGGACGCGGTGGAGGCGCACGGTACGGGGACGACGCTCGGCGATCCCATCGAGGCGCAGGCGCTGCTGGCGACGTACGGCCGGGAGCGCGTGGAGCCGTTGTGGCTGGGGTCGGTGAAGTCGAACATCGGGCACACGCAGGCGGCGGCCGGTGTGGCGGGTGTGATCAAGATGGTCATGGCGATGCGGCACGCCGAACTGCCGCCGACGCTGCACGTCCAGGAGCCCACGCCGCATGTCGAGTGGGACACCGGTGACATCCGGCTGCTGACCGAGGCCCGGCCGTGGCCGGAGACGGGGCGTCCCCGCCGCGCGGGCATCTCGGCCTTCGGGGCCAGCGGCACCAACGCCCACGTCGTCATCGAACAGTTCCCGGAAGACACCCCCGAACAAGAAGGGCCCGAACAACCCGCCGCGGACGACTCCGCGGAGCCCACCGTGTGGCTGCTGTCCGGCAAGACGGACGACGCCCTCCGCGCCCAGGCCCGACGGCTCGCGGACCACATCACCGCCCACCCCGGACTCCGGCCGGCCGCGATCGGCCGGGCCCTCGCCACC
>NZ_JAFLNG010001220.1 GCF_017427025.1 Streptomyces sp. FH025 | reverse complement strand
CCCCCGCCGCGCCAGGAGCCGGGCGCGGCGGCCGCGCGCACCTCGGCGACGAACTGCAGGCAGCTGTCGTAGCGCTCCCCGGGTGTCTTGGCGAGCGCCCGGCCGACCACCGCCGCGACGGCCTCCGACAGGTCGGGCCGGTACTCGCGCAGATCGGGCGGCGGGTCGTTGAGGTGGGCCCAGAGCAGTGCGAGGTCGCTCTCCTGGCGGAACGGCGGGGTGCCCGCGAGCATCTCGAAGACCACGCAGCCGAGGCTGTACTGGTCGCAGCGCCCGTCCAGCGGCTGGCCGGAGATCTGCTCGGGCGCCGCGTAGTCCAGCGTCCCGACGATCTGGCCGACGGTGGTCAGTCCGCTCAGTGACAGGGACTTCTTGGTGAGCCCGAAGTCGGCCAGGTACAGGTGCTCGGGGTGCTCGCTGTCCGTCCCGGCGGCGACCAGGACGTTGCCCGGTTTGACGTCCCGGTGCACCAGGTCGTGGTCGTGCGCGGCGTCCAGCGCGGAGGCGATCTGCAGGGCCAGCCGGGCGGCGCGCTCGATCGGGAGGCGGCCGTCCCGGTCGATCAGTTCGCGCAGGTCACCGCCCTCGACGTAGCGCATCGCGAGGTACAGGATGCCGTCGTGCTCGCCCGCCCCGAAGACCGGGATGATGTGCGGGTGGTCGATCGCCGCGGCCGCCTCGGACTCGTGCATGAAGCGTCGCCGGAACACCTCGTTGCGGGCCAGCTCGGGGGCCAGCAGCTTGACCGCGACGGTCCGGCCGAGCCGCAGGTCCTTGGCCCGGTAGACCACGGCCATCCCGCCGCGCCCGATCTCGCTCTCCAGCCGGTAGCCCGCGACCTGCCGCCCGACCAGGCCCGAGGGCAGACCGGTGGTGGTGGGCGGGCCGGCGTGGGTCACGGCTCGCCGGTCTCGGTCGGCGCGTACGGGACGTTGGTCGGCGCGTACGGGGTGTGCCGCGGCGGCGGGGTCGTCGGCGCGGGCGAGGGCTCTTCGGCGGCCGCGTACGTCTGGAGCTCCAGCCCGTCGCAGTAGCACCAGCGGTCGTGCGCCGGGTCGAACACCCAGAGCGCCTCGCCG
>NZ_JAFLNG010000122.1 GCF_017427025.1 Streptomyces sp. FH025 | reverse complement strand
GTGCCGCCTACACCGCGGGCGTGCGCCGCATCCGCGAGCACATAGCCGCCGGCGAGGTCTACCAGGCCAACCTCTGCCGAGTGCTGTCCGCGCCGCTGCCCGACCCCGACCGCAGCGACATCGACGCCCTCACCGGCCTGCTCGCCCACGGCAACCCCGCCCCCTACGCCGGCACCATCCGACTGCCCGAGCACGGCGTCGAGATCGCCACCGCCTCCCCCGAGCTCTACCTGAGCCGCACCGGACGCACCGTCGCCTCCGGCCCGATCAAAGGCACCGGCCGCACCGAGGACGACCTCCTCGAGAAGGACCACGCCGAGAACGTGATGATCGTCGACCTGGTCCGCAACGACCTCGGCCGGGTCTGCGAGACCGGCAGCGTCACCGTCCCCGACCTGTGCGTGGTGGAGAAGCACCCCGGCCTGGTCCACCTCGTCTCCACCGTCGAGGGCACCCTGCGCGACGGCGCCGGCTGGCCCGAGCTCCTCGCCGGCACCTTCCCGGCCGGCTCCGTCACCGGCGCCCCCAAGTCCAGCGCCCTGCGGATCATCGACGCCCTCGAAACCGCGCCGCGCGGCCCCTACTGCGGCGCCGTCGGCTGGGTCGACGCCGATCGCGGCGAGGGCGAACTCGCCGTCGGCATCCGCACCTTCTGGATCGACCGGCAGGACGCCGAGGCACCCGTCCTGCGCTTCGGCACCGGCGCCGGCATCACCTGGGGATCCGACCCCGAACGCGAGTGGGCGGAAACCGAACTGAAGGCCGCCCGTCTGGTCGCGATAGCGTCGGGCAGCGAACCCGACCACGAGCCGCACCGCGCCTAGGAGCAGCCCTCCATGCACAACCGCACCACGAGCTGGGTCAACGGGACACTCGTCGACTCCGCCGACGCCGCCGTCTCCGTCCTCGACCACGGACTCACCACCGGCGACGGCGTCTTCGAGACCATGAAGACCGTTGACGGCCGGGCCTTCGCGGTCACCCGCCACCTCGACCGGCTCACCCGCTCCGCCCGCGGCCTCGGCCTGCCCGACCCCGACCACGACCTGGTCCGCGAGGCCTGCGCCCAGGTCCTCGCCGCCAACCCCGCCCCGCTCGGCCGCCTGCGCGTCACCTACACCGGCGGCAACGCCCCGCTCGGCTCCGAACGCGGCACCACCGGCCCCACCCTGGTCGTCGCCCTCGGCGCCATCAACCGCCGCCCCGACGAGACCGCCGTCGCCGTCGTCCCGTGGCGCCGCAACGAGCACAGCGCCGTCGCCGGCCTCAAGACCACCTCGTACGCCGAGAACGTCGTCGCCCTGGCCGCCGCCCACCGGGCCGGCGCCTCCGAGGCGCTCTTCGCCAACACCGCCGGCCGACTCTGCGAGGGCACCGGCTCCAACGTCTTCGTGGTCATCGGCGGCCGCCTGCTCACCCCCGCCCTCGCCTCCGGCTGCCTGGCCGGCATCACCCGGCAGCTGGTCATCGACTGGTGCGGCGCCGAGGAGGCCGACCTCCCGCTCAGCGCCCTCCAGGACGCCGAGGAGGTCTTCCTGACCTCCACCACCCGCGACGTCCAGGCCGTCACCCGCGTCGACGACCGCGAACTGCCCGGCACCGGCCCGGTCACCGCCAAGGCCATGGCCGTCTTCACCGAGCGCAGCGGCGACGACCTCGACCCGTGACCCCGGGCGCGGCCGGCAGCGCGGATAACCTTCCCGGCAGGGGGAAGGGACCACGACATGACCACCACGCTGCGCCCCGAGGGCCCGGAGACACCCATCGCGGCCGGGGGCCGCACCAGACGCTGGCGGATCCTCGCGAACGGCCGCCCGGTCGGCGCGCTGCGCACCACCGCCGTCCCCCGCGGCAGCCAACTCTGGGGGCAGATCTCCGAGTTGGAGGTCACCGAGGGCCGAGGCCGAGGCCGGGGCACCTTCGGTGGGCTGGCCGCGGAGGAGGTGCTGCGCAACTGGGGCTGCGCCCGGGTGGACGTCGACGTCCCCGAGTCGGCCCCGGCCGCCCGCGGCCTCGCCCTGACCCTCGGCTACACCGAGCGGGCGCGGAACCTGTCCAAGCACCTGACCGCCGCCCCCGACCTGCCCCGGGGTGTCGTCGCACGTCCGATCGGCACGGAGGAGTTCCCCGCCTGGCTGGGCCAGGCCGAACGGAACCACCTCCGCTCGCTCCTCGACTCCGGCCTCAGCGAGGAGCAGGCCCGGCACAAGTCCCGGCTGGAACACCGGGACCTGTTTCCGCAGGGCGCCGACAGCCCCGGAGTCGTCCTGCGCCGCCTGTACGCGGACGGGGAACCGGAGCCCCTCGGCTCGCTCTGGCTCGACCTCCACCTGCGCGATCTGCCGGACGGCGAGCCGCTCGCCTGGGTGATGACCGTCGAGGTGTCCCCGGCTCACCGGGGCCGGGGACACGGCCGCACCCTGATGCTGCTCGCCGAACGGGAGTGCCTGGCCGCCGGAGTACGGAACCTGGGCCTCAACGTCTTCACCCACAACGGGACCGCCGTCCGGCTCTACGCCTCGCTCGGCTACCAGGTCGCCAACCGGCTCTACGGCAAGCAGTTGTGACGATGTGTCAGGAGGCCGAAGCCGCCTCGATGGCGGCCACGATCCGCTCCCGCAGCCCGTCCTGGCTCTGTCCGCCGTCCAGCCGCTTCCCGGCGACCACATACGTCGGCGTGCCCGTGACCCCGATCGCCCTGCCCTCGGCCTGGTCGGCGTCCACGGTCAGCATGTGCCGGCCGTCGATCAGTGCGGTGTCGACCTCCTCGGCGTCCACCCCGACCTCCCGGGCCACCTCCAGCAGCACCTGCTGCCCCCGGGCGTCCAGCTCCTCGACCCGTGCCAGCAGCGCCTCCACGAACGGCCACCCCAGCCCCTGGGTGAACGCCTCCTCGGCCGCCTCCGCGGCGGCGTAGGCGTGCTTGTGCTTCTCCAGCGGGAAGTGCCGCAGCTCCACGGACAGGGCGTCGCCGTACCGCGCGCGCAGCGCCCGTACGTCGTCCAGCGCCGTGCGGCAGTCCGGGCACTGGAGGTCGCACCAGAACTCAAGGCGGGGGAGGGAACCATCGATCATTCCCCCAGTGTTCCACTAGTGGGTGCCCGTTCCCGCCGACGGTGCACCCTGGCACGGACCGACAGGGAGGCGCCGATGACCAGGACGAACGGAAGCGAAGGAGCGAGCCCGTGCTGACCGCGGCGATCAGCTTCATCCTCACCGCGGGCGGAGTGGCGGTCGCGGGCCTGCGGGCCCGGCGGCGCCGCTTCCTCTCGGCGACCCGCTGGTTCGCAGTGGCCCTGCTGCCCGCCGGGCTCTACCTGACCGGCCTGTTCCCGCTGGCGAGCACGATCGGCCGGGAGTTCGCCGACTGGGCGGCCAAGCTGGTCTTCGACCCCCGGGTGTGGGCCGGCATCGTGCTGCTCGGCGTCTCCGCGGTCCTGCTGGTCACCACCCGCTGGATGGGCCGCCGCGGCGCCGTGGAGGACTCCCCGGAACGTCCGGCGGCGGCCGGCCCGGCGCCCGAGCGCCCGGCGGTGGCCCAGGCGCCCAAGGCGCAGGGGAAGTCGGCGGCGGGCAAGCGGGACGACGGCCTCGGCGACTTCGCCGACATCGAGGAGATCCTCCGCAAGCGCGGGATCTGAGGCCCGCGGAGCCGGAGCCCCGGGAGCGGCCGCTGGCGTCAGGCGGACCGGCGGCGTCAGGCGGAGGCGACGGTCTCTGCCGAGCGCTGCCGCGCCCGGTAGGCCGCCACGTGCAGCCGGTTGCCGCAGGTACGGCTGTCGCAGTAGCGCCGCGAGCGGTTGCGGGAGAGGTCCACGAAGACCCGGGCGCAGTCCGGCGCCTCGCACCGGCGCAGCCGCTCCCGTTCGCCCGCCACCAGGATGAAGGCCAGTGCCATGCCCAGCTCGGCGGCCAGGTGGTCGCCGAGCGCGGCGTGCGGCGCGAAGTAGTGGATGTGCCAGTCGTGCTGGTCGTGATTGGTGAGCCGGGGCGTCGTTCCGGCGGCCGCGACGATCGAGTTGACCAGCTCGGCGGCCTCCGCGGTGGACTCCGTCGCGAACACCTCGCGCAGCCGGGTGCGTAGTTCGTGCACCCGGCGCAGGTCGTCGTCGGTCAGCGAGTCGATCTCACTGATCTCCTGGCGCACCACGAAGGCGTCCAGCGCGGCGATGTCCGGCAGGCGCTCGGCGCCGCACACCTCGGGTGCGGTGTTGAGCAGCTCCACGAGGATGCTCAGTGCGCACTCGGTGTCATGGGTGATCAGCACGTAGGGGCTCCTCGCGCAGGGGGACTCCGATACCCCGCGTCCGCGGTTACCCCAGACCATACCGGCCCTTGCGGCAGAAGGGTGGTGCGTTCTTCGAAGGCCTGTGCGGATTGCGCCGGAGCGTCCGGATCCGTACTCCGCTCCGGCGCGAACGCCCCTGCGCGGCGCCCGGCAAGACTGAGGCGCCCGGTACCGAAGCCGGTCACCCGTACGAGTGACCGGCTTCGGTACCGGGCGCCTGTGGTGCCGCCGCCCCGCTCCGATGGGAGCGGGGCGGCGGCACCGGCCCCGAGGCCGCGTCGTGCGCGGCTGAGTCCGCTGCCGTGCCCCCGAGTAGGACGGCTGCGATGACGACAGGGGGTGAGGCCCCGCCGACAGCGGGGCTGGACCGCCTGCGGCCGGGGTCAGCTTTCGGCGAGGATGTGGGACAGCTCCCGGTCGAGGTCGAAGTGACGGTGTTCGGTGCCGGGGGGCACCGCGGCGTCCGTCCGCTTGAGGAACGACTCAAGCGCCCGGGCCGGGGCCTCCAGCAGGGCTTCTCCTTCCGGAGAGCTCAGCGCGATGCAGACCACCCCTTGCCCGTGGCTGCGCGACGGCCACACCCGGACGTCGCCGGTACCGGTGGGTCGGTGCAGCCCCTCCGCGAGGAGATCTCGGGCGAACACCCACTCCACGGTCTCGTCGGCACCCGTGTGGAACGTGGCGTGCACGGCGTAGGGGTCGGCGGTGTCGTAGCGCAGGCCCGCGGGGACGGGCAGTGAGGACTCGCTGGACACGATGAGGCGCAGGTGCAGCTCGCAGCTGACCGTGGTGTTCATAAGCGCCATGGCCTTTCGCTCAGTGTGCGCTCGGGGAATCGCACGTCGGCGAACGGACCATCCCACCTCCAAGACCGATGTAAACCCCTCTGTCCCGATTCGGGCGCGAGTCGTACCCCTTACGGCGCATTGCGGAATCGCCGCGGAGTGGCCGGGGAGGGCATTAGCGGGCTCCCTCTTGGTTAGTTTCCTGGCTTGACTGTGTGAAACGACAAGGCGCGCAGGAACACGAGAACGGGTGAACCGGTCACTCCGGACGGCGTGTCCGTTGACGGGGTCGGGCGGTCGGCTCTCGGGTCCCGGCGCCCGCCCGTCGCCCCGGCCGGCCGCACCCCCGGGTCGGGCTCCGACCCGGGGCGGTGATCTTCCCGGGCGAGCGGGCGGCCGGGCGGATCCGGGCCGGACCGGACGGGTGGCCTTGCCCCCGCCGGCCGTACGGGCGGCCGACCGCCGGTCGGTCGGTCCGGGGGGAGGGGCGGCAGCCGGAGGGTGTTCGGACCACCCCTCGGGATGCGGTAATGTTTTCTCTGCACCCGGGCGATTAGCTCAGCGGGAGAGCACTTCGTTCACACCGAAGGGGTCACTGGTTCGATCCCAGTATCGCCCACCGGAATGCATTGTGATACGTGAGGCCCAGCCGATTATCGGCTGGGCCTCACGTGTATTTCCGGAATCCGCCCGGACCGCCGTCCGCAATCCGGCTGAGGCTCAGTCATCTTCCGTGCGGAGCGCGAGTTCTGCGGATCCGTCGGCCGTCGCCGGAAGGGGCGAGTTGTACGGCTCCCCCCGAATGGTGCTATGGTTCTTCTCGTTGCCCGGGCGATTAGCTCAGCGGGAGAGCACTTCGTTCACACCGAAGGGGTCACTGGTTCGATCCCAGTATCGCCCACCGGACAGCACGCAGGCCCTGACCAGGAAACCGGTCAGGGCCTGCGGCGCGTTCGGGCCCGGACGGCCACTACGCCGCCGCCTCGCAACCGTGTCCGGGCTCCAGTCGACGGCCGCAGACGCACCGGGCCGGCCGCAGCGGCCAGGACAGGTCCACCCGCTCCTGCACCCCCGAGCGGTCGAACCAGCTCTGGAGCCCGCGCGCCTGCGCCGCGTGCCAGACCGCCTGCCGCAGGTGCAGCTCCGCCGCCGTCAGCCCGCCCAGCGCCGCCGGGTAGCGGGCGCCTATCCGCCGGGTCAGCGCCAGCGCCGCCGTTGCGTCCGCCGCGGCGTCGTGCGCTCCGGCCAGTTCCACGCCGTAGTGGGCGCACAGATCGGTCAGCGTCCGGCGGCCCTTGCGGTAGCGGTCCACGTGCTTGTCCAGCACCCGCGGATCCAGTATCACCAGCCCGGCGCCGTCCAGCCCGTCGGTCAGCGTCAGCCCGTGGTGGCGGCGCAACTCCCGGTCCAGCAGCGTCAGATCGTACGGCGCGTTCATCACCACCACCGGGCAACCGGCCCGCGCCTGCTCCGCCAGCGCCCGGGTGACCTCCGCCACCACCGCGCGGGCCGGCCGGCCGTGCGCCCGGACCCGCTCGTCGGTGATGCCGTGCACCGCCCGGGCGCCGTCCGGGATCGGCACCCCTGGATCGGCGAGCCAGGTGACCGCCCGCACCGGTGCGCCCGGGGCGGGCTGGACGACCAGGGCGGCCGAGACGATCCGATCGGTCTCCACGTCCACGCCGGTGGTCTCGGTGTCGAAGGAGGCGAGTGGGCCGGTGTACCAGTGCTGCTGCATGACTGCCCCTCAGGCGTGCGATCCGCGCCTTGGTGATACCCGGTTCTGACGGTCGTTCAACCGTTTGGCCCAGGCCCGACCGGGGATCCTGCCCATGACTGTCCCGTCCGAATCCGGACGGGCCCGGAGCCGGGGAGGCACGGGGCGATGGCACTGGCCCAGCCGCAGCCCGAGGGAGCGGCGGCCGCACTACGGGGGAACCTCGCGGTCACCGCCTGCATGGAGACGCTGCAGGTCGGCTACCTGCACGCGGTCGCCGCCGCGGCCGGCTGCTCGCTCTCCCAGCCGTTCCCGGACAACGGCATCGACTGGCACGTCAGCCACGGCTCCCGGGCGCACGCGGTGGACGACGAGGTCACCATCAAGATCCAGCTCAAGGCGACCCAGCAGATCGCACCCGATCCCGCCGGGCCGTTCTTCAGCTTCACCCTGGACAACGACCACCTGCGCAAACTCGCCCGCGCCCGGGTCGCCGTCCCGCGCATCCTGGTCGTGATGCTGCTGCCGCGCCGGGTCGACCACTGGCTCCGCGCCCGCCCCGACGCCCTGGAGCTGCGGCACTGCTGTTACTGGGTCAACCTGGCCGGCCACCCCGTCACCGGCCGCCGGCGCACCAACGTCCGGGTGCCCACCGCCAAGGTCTTCGACGACCGGGCGCTCTGCGACATCATGGCCCGGGTCGGCGCGGGCGACAGCCCGTGAGCGCCCGGCCCCGGCAGCGAGGAAGAGCCACCATGCCCCTGTCGCACGGACCGCAGGAGCCGACCCCGGCCCTGCCCGACCCGGCCACCGTCGACCCCGCGGTGCTCGCCACCCTGCTCGCCCGGCACGGCTGGGTCCGGCGCGGCGGCCCCGCCGCCCGGTACGGTCGCTGGACCCCGCCCGACGGCGAGGCCGGCACCAGCCTCCTCGTCCCCGCCGGGGACGGCTACGACGACGCCGTCGAACTCCTCGCCGACGCCGTCACCGCGCTCTCCCGCTCCCGCACGCCCACCGCCCGCTCGATCCTGCTCGCCCTCGCCCTCCCCGGCGACGAGCTGCGCTGGCGCCGCGAACTGCCCGGCCCGGCCGACGCCGTCCCCTGGGACGAGGCCGAGCGGCTCCGGCGGGCCGCGCGCGCGATGCTCGCCGCCGGGGCCAAGGCGGGGCGGACCAGGGCCGCCTACTTCGGCGCCCGGCTGGACGGCCTCGCCGGGGACTTCCTGGACCGGGTGCTGGTCGTCGAACAGGGCGCCGTCCTCACCGCCCACACCCCCGCCCCCGAGGGCCGGGCCGCCGTCACCACCCTGGTCCGCGCCCTGGAGGCACTGCGCGATGCCGTCGACTACCGCCGGGTGAGCGGCGGGCCCGAGGCCTTCGGGAACGCCGTCCGGGCCGGGGTCAGCCGGGAACTCGTCCAGTCCGTCGACGAACTGGTCCGCGGCGCGACCGCGGCCCGGCTCACCGTCGCCTGGTCGCCCGCCGCCGGGACCCCGGGCGGCTTCGGGGACCGCCGGATCGACCTGGACTTCTCGCCCGGAGACCTGCCCGCCCTCGCCGAGGCCGCCGAGCTGCTGGAACGGATCGAGCCCGCCGTCGACGTCACCGTGGTCGGTCTGGTCGTGCGGCTCAAGCGCGCAGACCCGGCCGGACCGGGCACCGTACGGCTGCGGGTGCTCGGCGGCGCCGAGGTCCGCGAACTCAAGCTCCGCCTGCCCGACCCCGACTACCGGCTCGCCGCCGAGGCCCACCTGGCCGGCGCCCCGGTACGGGTCTCCGGCCGCCTGGACCGGCGCGACGGCTTCCGGGGGCTGACCCGACCGCACGGTCTGGAGCTGTGCGGCTGGGAGGAGGGCGACCGCGAGCGGCTGCTCAAGGGGCTCCAGGACGGGGGATAGACGGGGGATAGAGGATGGAGGTGGACGGCGGGGGCGGCGCTCTCGGTACCATCGTCAAGCGCAGCGCAGTGTTGCGTCCTCTAATCCAGCACGTCAGGAGAGACCGGTGACGGACGTCCGGGTAATCATCAGCCGCGAACCCGATCGGGAAGAGCGCGTGGTGACGACGGGCACTACGGCCGCCGAGCTCTTCGCCGACGACCGCTCGATCATCGCCGCCCGCGTCGGCGGCCAGCTCAAGGACCTCGCGTACGCCGTCCAGGACGGCGACGAGGTCGAGCCGGTCGCGATCGACAGCAAGGACGGCCTCGACATCCTGCGCCACTCCACCGCGCACGTCATGGCCCAGGCCGTGCAGCAGCTCTACCCGGAGGCCAAGCTCGGCATCGGCCCGCCGGTCAAGGACGGCTTCTACTACGACTTCGACGTCGAGAAGCCGTTCCACCCCGATGACCTCAAGGCCATCGAGAAGAAGATGCAGGAGATCATCAAGCGCGGGCAGAAGTTCTCCCGCCGCGTGGTCACCGACGAGTCCGCCCGCGAGGAGCTGGCCGCCGAGCCGTACAAGCTCGAACTGATCGGCCTCAAGGGCTCCGCCGCCACCGCCGGCGAGGGCGCCGACGTCGAGGTCGGCGCCGGCGAGCTCACCATCTACGACAACCTGGACGCCAAGACCGGCGAGCAGTGCTGGGGCGACCTCTGCCGCGGCCCGCACCTGCCCAGCACCCGGCACATCCCGGCGTTCAAGCTGATGCGCAACGCGTCCGCCTACTGGCGCGGCAGCGAGAAGAACCGGCAGTTGCAGCGCATCTACGGGACCGCCTGGCCGACCAAGGACGAGCTCAAGGCCCACCTCGACTTCCTGGTCGAGGCCGAGAAGCGCGACCACCGCAAGCTCGGCAACGAGCTCGACCTCTTCTCCATCCCTGAGGAGATCGGCTCCGGCCTCGCCGTCTTCCACCCCAAGGGCGGCATCATCCGCCGGGCCATGGAGGACTACTCGCGCAAGCGGCACGAGGAAGAGGGCTACGAGTTCGTCTACACCCCGCACGCCACCAAGGGGAAGCTCTTCGAGAAGAGCGGCCACCTCGACTGGTACGCGGACGGTATGTACCCGCCCATGCAGCTCGACGAGGGCGTGGACTACTACCTCAAGCCGATGAACTGCCCGATGCACAACCTGATCTTCGACGCGCGCGGCCGCTCGTACCGTGAACTGCCGCTGCGCCTCTTCGAGTTCGGGACGGTGTACCGCTACGAGAAGTCGGGCGTCGTGCACGGCCTGACCCGTGCCCGCGGCTTCACGCAGGACGACGCGCACATCTACTGCACCCGCGAGCAGATGGCGGACGAGCTCGACTCCACGCTGACCTTCGTGCTCAACCTGCTCCGTGACTACGGTCTGACCGACTTCTACCTGGAGCTGTCGACCAAGGACCCGGTGAAGTACGTCGGCAGCGACGAGACTTGGGAGGAGGCCACCCGCGTCCTGGCGAGCGTGGCCGAGAAGCAGGGGCTGCCGCTGGTTCCGGACCCGGGTGGCGCGGCGTTCTACGGCCCGAAGATCTCGGTGCAGGCGCGCGACGCCATTGGCCGTACCTGGCAGATGTCCACGATTCAGCTCGACTTCAACCTGCCCGAACGTTTCGATCTTGAGTACACCGCCGCGGACGGTTCGCGTCAGCGGCCGGTCATGATCCACCGCGCGCTGTTCGGCTCGATCGAGCGGTTCTTCGCCGTGCTGCTGGAGCACTACGCCGGTGCCATGCCGCCGTGGCTGGCCCCGGTCACCGTCACCGGCATTCCGATCACCGACGAGCACGTGCCGTACCTGCTGGAGGTCGCGGCCAAGCTCAAGAAGCACGGGATCCGGGTCGAGGTGGACACCTCGGACGACCGCATGCAGAAGAAGATCCGCAATGCGCAGCGGTCCAAGACGCCGTACATGCTCATCGCGGGCAACGACGACGTCGAGGCCGGTGCGGTCTCCTTCCGCTACCGCAACGGCGAGCAGAAGAACGGCGTTCCGGTCGACGAGGCGATCGCCGAGATCGTGGACGCCGTGGAGCGCCGCATCCAGGTGTGACGCCGTAGTCGTACCGTCACGCGCGGGGCAGGCTCTGTACGAGTCTGCCCCGCGCGGCTTCGCAAGCACCATCGGGCGAATATGCTGATCAGCATGACGACTGAGCCGGAACTGCAGCGGGGTGTCGGTGAGCCGGACGGCTTCCGCCGCCTGTGGACCCCCCATCGGATGGCGTACATCCAGGGTGAGAACAAGCCCACCGGCCCGGCTCCGGACGACGGTTGTCCGTTCTGCTCGATCCCGTCGCTGACCGACGAGGAGGGGCTGATCATCGCCCGGGGGAGTGCCGTGTTCGCGGTGCTGAACCTGTACCCGTACAACGGCGGGCACCTGATGGTGGTCCCGTACCGGCACGTGGCCGACTACACCGACCTGGACGAGGCGGAGACGGTCGAGCTGGCCGACTTCACCAAGAAGGCGATGACCGCGCTGCGGGCCGCCTCCGGCGCGCACGGGTTCAACATCGGGATGAACCAGGGCGCGGCGGCCGGTGCCGGGATCGCGGCGCACCTGCACCAGCACGTGGTGCCGCGCTGGGGCGGGGACACCAACTTCATGCCGGTGGTCGGCCACACCAAGGTGCTGCCGCAGCTGCTGGCGGACACCCGGAAGATGCTGGCCGAGGTCTGGCCGCAGGGCTGATCCGCCGAGCACGCGTACGCGAAGGGGGCCTGCCCGCCGAACTCCTCGGCGGGCAGGCCCCCTTCGCGCACGCGCCGGTCAGCCGGCGTTGAACTCGTCGACCTTGTACGGCCGGCTGCCCTGCGCCTCGGACTTGATGATCGAGGTGCGGTTCTTGAAGAAGCGGTCGGCGTCCAGGTCGTGCTCCTGGAGGAACTCCAGGGTGGCGGAGTGCACCGCGTTGAGCACCGGGACGGACGCGTTGAGCGCGTTGTCGACCATGGAGCGGTTGTTCCAGGCGGTGCCGACCCAGGCGTGCCGCAGGCCGAACGGCTCGGGCAGGCCGAGGCCGCCTCCCAGCCAGCCGAGCAGGCCGGGCATCCGGTGGAAGGGGGCGCGGACGGCCTGGCGGACGACCTCGTCGTTGTCGATCAGGGGGAGCTTGACGGTGCGCTCCTCCCAGAACTTCACGGTCTTGGCGACCGACTTCTCCTTGTCCTTGGGCTTGTCGAAGAAGACGCCCTTGACCGGGCCGAGCGCGTAGCCCGCCACCGAGATGCTCAGGACGTTGGCGAGCAGGGTCACCGTGACGGTGAAGGTGATGATCAGCTTGCCGTCGTGGGTGATGAACTGGGTGGCCAGGTAGTGCCGGGGGCCGCCCGGGAAGGTCTGCTTGTCGGCGATGCTCTGCACGGCGAAGTCGCGCATCCGGTCGCCGTCCATGTCGGCGCTGCCGGGGCGGCTGATCTCGTCGGCGGTCTCGCTGACGTCGAAGACCACCCACTGCTTGATGTTGACGTTGGGGATGCCGCTGTTGGCGACGTGGCTGACGCCGAGGCCCTTGAGGTGGGCCGAGATCCGGCGGACCAGGTCCCAGGGGTGGAAGGCGCGGAAGTCGACGTGGCCCTCGGCGGGGTGCAGGGTGTCGGCCAGTCGCCACTCGCCCCAGCGGCGGCCGGCGCCCAGGATGCCCTTGGGGCCGGCGTAGTGGTGGACGTTGGTCTCCTGCTCCGCGTCCAGGCGGCCGAGCTTGTCGCGCAGTTCGTTGGCCTTCTTGTCCAGGTCGTCGCGGGGGACGGCCTTGGCCACGGTCGCGGCGACCGCGCTGCCCCCGACCAGGTCCTGCCAGCGGGTGCGCAGGTCCACGGCGGAACGCTCGACGATCCGGCGGGCGAGGTACCAGCCGATGACCGGGGCGAGCATGGTGATCCGCAGGTAGATGCCCAGGAATCCGGCCGCCGGCGGGCGGAACACGAGCAGCACGGCGAGCGCGGCCGCCGCGATGAGGGCGAGCGCTCCGTAGGCGTCGGCGCCGCGGGTGTTGTCCCGCTTGAGCCAGGCGCGCAGCTGGAAGGCCCCGAGCCAGATCAGCGTGCCGGGGAGGAAGAGCAGGCCGGTGAGGACGGTGACGGTGCTGAGCTGTCGGTCGCGGGCGTTGCGCAGTTCCTCGGCGGCCAGGCAGTGCTCGACGACCTGGCGGGTGTCGACGCCGAAGGCCGGGACGAGGGGCTTGCGGTCGCCGCCCAGGGCCCGGGAGATCAGTGCCTTGCTGAAGGCCTCGCCGACGTTGGGCTCGAAAAGCGCGAAGTGGCCCTTTTTGTGCTTAGCGTCCTCGACGGCGGCGACGAAGTCTTTGACCTTGCCGTCGCGGTACGCGGCCGAGGAGAGCGCCTGGGTGACGGCGGTCTGCGGGCCGGCGTCGGTACGGGGTATCTGCGCACCCGGGGTCATGTCGAGTGTGGTCACGGTGGCGTCCCCTCCTCCCCTTGTCAGCGGCAGGGTACCGTGCCGTGGCACCCCCGCGCCGATGATCGTCTGAAGTACCGTCACGATCGAGCCGCATGCGGCCTGAGGGGCATGATGCCCAGGTTCGGCGGGGTCGATGCCCGCTCGAACCGGCCGGGTTGGTGTGGGGCAGGATGGTGGTGGGAGCGATGAAGGGAGCCGTGAGGTGAAGGACCCGGTGCTGGTTTTCGACGGGGACTGCGCGTTCTGTTCGTCCTGTGTGCGGTGGGCGGAGCGCTACCTGCGGCAGACGCTGGCCTCGGGTGGCTGGGAGGCGGAGCCGTTCCAGTTCGCGGACCTTCCGGCGCTGGACGCGCTGGCGGGCGGTGGGGGAGCGGTGTCGGCCGAGCGGGCCGAGCGCGAGGTGCTGTGGGTGACGCCGGCGGGCCGGGTGCACGGGGGCGCGCAGGCGGTTGCGCGGCTGCTGATGCGCTCCGGTGGGGCGTGGGCGTACCTGGGCGCGGTGTTGACGCTGGCGCCGGTGCGGCCGGTGGCGGCGCTGGCGTACCGCTGGGTGGCGCGCAACCGGCACCGGATGCCGGGGGGTACGGCGGCGTGCGCGCTGCCGGCCCGTAAGGCGGCTCAGTCGGTGTAGCGGTCGGCCAGGGCGGCCGGCATGGGTTCGTGGCGCAGGTAGGCGCGGGAGAACTCGGCGGTGCCGTGGGTGATCGAGCGCAGGTCGACCGGGTAGCGGACGAGTTCGAGTTCGGGCACTTCGGCGCGCAGCAGGGTGAGGCCGGGGCCTCCGGTCTCGGTGCCGAGGACGCGGCCGCGGCGGGCGGAGAGGTCGCCGAGGACGGCGCCGAGGTAGTCGTCGGGCAGGAGGACGCTGACCGCGGCGACGGGTTCGAGCAGGCGGATGACGGCGTGCTCGGCGGCGTCGCGCAGGGCGAGGGCGGCGGCGTTCTGGAAGGCGGCGTCGGAGGAGTCGACGGAGTGCGCCTTGCCGTCGGTGAGGGTGACCCGGATGTCGACGAGCGGGTGACCGGTGGAGACGCCCTTGGCGAGTTGGGCGCGGACGCCCTTCTCGACGGAGGGGATGAAGTGCTTGGGGACGGCGCCGCCGACGACGTGTTCGCGGAACTCGAAGCCGGAGCCCGCCGGGAGGGGTTCGACCTCGAGGTCGCAGATGGCGTACTGGCCGTGGCCGCCGGACTGCTTGACCAGGCGGCCGTGGCCGGCGGCGGCGGTGCCGAAGGTCTCGCGCAGGGCGACCATGGGTTCGACGGTGTCGACGTGGACGCCGTGGCGGGTGCGCAGCCGGTCGAGGACGACCTCGGCGTGGGCCTCGCCGGTGCACCAGAGGACGAGTTGGTGGGTGTCGGGGTTCTGTTCCAGGCGTAGGGCCGGGTCCTCGGCGGTGAGGCGGGTGAGGGCCTGGGAGAGCTTGTCGTCGTCGGCCTTGCTGTGCGCCACGACGGCGATGGGCAGCAGGGGTTCGGGGAAGGTCCAGCCGTCGAGTTCGACGGGGTGGCCGGGGTCGTGGATGGTGT
>NZ_JAFLNG010001219.1 GCF_017427025.1 Streptomyces sp. FH025 | reverse complement strand
GGCTGACCGGTCGGCTGACTGGCCAGCTCGCTGACCGGCCGGCTGAGGCGCGAACCGCCGCGCGGACCGGACGCCGCCTCGCGCCGCCCGCCGTCAGGGCAGTTCGCGCCGGATCACCGGGGCCACCTCGCCCGCGAACAGCTCCAGTTGCTCCCGCTGCGCGCCCTCGGTCAGTGCGTCGACGCCGATGCCGACCACCTCGTTGCCGAAAGCCTCGTGGTAGCGGTGGATCTTCTCGATCACCTGCTGCGGACTGCCCACCAGCGCCGAACCGTGCTCCAGCGCGTCCTCCAGCGAGTTGAAGGGCGAGTTGTTGTGCCGACCGGCCGCCGAGTTGAACATCTCGTTCCAGTACGGGCGGTAGCCCTCGATGGCATCCTGCGAGCGCCTGGCGACGTACAGTCCGCCGAAACTCGCGCCCACCCGGGCCTCTTCGGGGTCGTGCCCGTAGTGCTCCCAGCGCTCGCGGTAGTGCTCCACCAGGGACCGGTACTTGGCCAGCGGGTGGAAGGAGTTGGCGGAGAACAACGGATCGCCGTGGCGGGCCGCGAGATCGGTGGACTGGGTGCTGGTCGCACTGCCGTGCCAGACCGGGATCGGGTCCTGGAGCGGGCGCGGCGACACGGTGGCCTCCGTGAGCGGCGGGCGGGTCGAACCCTCCCAGGTCACCTTCTCCTCACGCCAAAGGCGGCGCAGCAGCGCGTAGTTCTCGGCGAGCGCGTCCCACTGGCGTTCCTCGGGGAGGCCGAACAGACCGAAGTGGCGCGGGTCGTTGCCCTTTCCGATGATCAACTCGACCCGCCCCCCGGAGAGTTGGTCCAGCATCGCGTAGTCCTCGGCGACCCGGACCGGGTCCAGGATGCTGAGCACCGTCACGGTGGTGAACAACCGGATGGTCGAGGTGCGGACGGCGATCGCGCTGAGCAGTACGGGCGGCGCCGGGGAGATGAACGGCTCACCGTGTCGCTCCCCCACCCCATAGCCGTCGTAACCGAGTTGTTCGGCGAGGACGGCCTGGTCGATCACGCTGTGCAGCTTCTGCTGCGGGGTCCGCCGCACACCGGTGACGGGGTCGGGGCCGTTGGC
>NZ_JAFLNG010001218.1 GCF_017427025.1 Streptomyces sp. FH025 | reverse complement strand
GCGGACGTCGCCGACGCCGCAGACGTCAAGGACCCCCAGGACGCCGCCGCGGAGCCCGACCTCCGCGAGGACCTCGGCCGCTACGCCGAGCTCGGGGCCTTCACGCTCAGCGCCGACACCCACGCCTGGTACGCGGCCGTCGACACCGTCGCCACCCCCGAGGACGCCCGCGCCGCCTCCACCGCCCTCGCCGAGCTGCGGGGCCGCGACCTCCAGCAGACCTGGGAAGCCGTCACCGCGCTGGCCGCCGAGGCCAAGCTCGACGAACCCGGCACCGTCGCCAAGACCGCGCTGATGGTCGAGATGCTCCACCGGGTGCACCGCACCTCCGCCACCCTCACCACCGCCGCGTACGACGCCGACCTCGTCGCCCTCGCCGCCGCCACCGCCGACAGCACCTGGCGCCGCGAGAACGGCGTCAAGCTCTCCTGGCTCCGCGGCCGCTCGCTGCGCAAGCAGGCCGTCGCCCTGGCCACCGACCGCAAGGTCCGCCGCGAGGACCTGCACGAGGCCCTCACCTCCGCCGAGATCGAGCGCCGCGCCTGGGCCGCCCTCGCCCCCTCCGGCACCCTCCCGGCCGTGCCCGCCGACGGCGCCCTGGTCGAGCGCACCGCGCAGGCCTTCGAGGGGATCAACACCGGGCTGCGCGGCCTCGACCGGCTGCTGCCCGAGCACGACCTCGACGGGCTCGCCTTCCCCGAACTGATCGACCTGGTCGAGCGGCTCGCCGCCGACGAGGGCACCCTCTACCGCCTCCCCACCATCCGCGGCCTGCGCACCGGCCTGGAGGACGCCGGCCTCGGCGACCTGCTCACCGAGCTCGCCGCCGCCAAGGCCGACCGCCGAGCCGCCGAGGCCGCCTACACGGCCCGCCAGGCGCTGGCCGGCGGACAGCGGGACGGGCTCGCGGGGGCGGAGGAACCGGCTGCGGAGCGGACGGACGCCGAGGAGCCGGGCGCCGAGGCCGCTGGTGCCGAGCAGTCCGCTGCCGAGGAGGCCGCGGCTGAGGCCGCTGCCCGTCAGGCGCTGGCGGGCGGCCAGCGGGACGGGCTGGCGGAGGAGGCGCCGGTTTCGGTGACGGCTCCGGTGGA
>NZ_JAFLNG010001217.1 GCF_017427025.1 Streptomyces sp. FH025 | reverse complement strand
GTCACCCAGCCTGGTGCCCGTCCCATGACCCTCGACCACATCCACATCGCCCGTGGACAGGCCCGCGTTGGCCAGGGCGGCACGGATCACCCGCTGCTGCGAGGGACCGTTCGGCGCCGTCAGACCATTGGAGGCGCCATCCTGGTTGACCGCGGTCCCCGCGACCACCGCGAGCACCTCGTGCCCGAGCCGCCGAGCGTCCGAAAGCCGCTCCAGGACCAGGACGCCGACGCCCTCGCCCCAGCCCGTCCCGTCCGCGGACTCCGCATACGCCTTGCAACGACCATCCGCCGCCAGACCGCCCTGGCGCGAGAAGTCGATGAACGTCCCGGGCGTCGACATCACGTTCACGCCGCCGGCCAGCGCCAGCGAGCTCTCACCCGAACGCAGCGACTGACACGCCAGATGCAGCGCCACCAGCGACGACGAACACGCCGTGTCCACCGTCACCGCCGGACCCTCCAGCCCCAGCGCATACGCCACCCGACCCGAGGCGACCGAGCCCGTGCCGCCTGTTCCGAGGTACCCCTCGACCTCCTCCGGCACGAAGTGCGAAGGCAGGTAGTCGTGGTAGAAGAGCCCGGTGAACACACCCGTCGCGCTGCCCCGCAGCTCCGTCGGGTCGATCCCCGCGTCCTCCAGCGCCTCCCAGGACGTCTCCAGCAGCAGGCGCTGCTGCGGATCCATCGCCACGGCCTCACGCGGACTGATCCCGAAGAACTCCGCGTCGAACTCCCCCGCGTCGTAGAGGAATCCACCCTCCCGCGAGACGCTCTTGCCGACCGCCTCAGGGTCCGGGTCGTAGACGTCCGTCGCCCAGCCGCGGTCGGACGGGAACTCGCCGATGGCGTCCGATCCCGACCTGAGCAGTTCCCAGAACTCGGTGGGGGACGACACTCCTCCCGGGAACCGGCACGCCATCCCGACGATGACCAGGGGGTCGTCATCCAGCGGTGTACGGCCCGATGCCGGGACCACGGCACCCACCGATGCGGAAGGGCCCTCACCGGCCAGCTCGGCCAGCACGAAGTCGGCCAGGGCCGCCGGGCTCGGGTAGTCGAAGACGGCGGTGGCGGGCAGTCGCAGGCCCGTGGCG
>NZ_JAFLNG010001216.1 GCF_017427025.1 Streptomyces sp. FH025 | reverse complement strand
TGCCTCGAATTCACGGACCTTCCTGATGCCCCCGCCCGCCAGGCCGCCCCGCACCATTCGCCCGACACTTGGAGTCGTGATCTCGCGCAGTAACCGTGCTCGCTCAACCAAGCCCGCCGCATCGATCGAGATGCGGCCCTTCGGTGAGGACGATTCCGCACAGGAACTCACCTCGCTCCTGCATCGCGCGTACGCCGACCACGCCGCCGCCGGTCGCGTCTTCTTCGCGTCGTACCAGTCCGTGCAGGACACCACCTACCGGCTGGCCCAAGGCGAGTGCTGGCTCGCGGTCCGAGACACCGAGCTGGTGGGGTCGGTCACGGTGGCCTCTCCGTACGTGACGCCCAAGGGGTATCCGGCCGCGGCCGGAGCGGGCTCATTCTGGCAGCTCGCAGTGGATCCCACGTATCAGGGGGCAGGCCTCGGGCAACGACTGCTGACTTTGGCGGAGGAACGCATCGTTGCGCTCGGGTCCACGGTGGCTGTCATCGATACGTCGGTCGAGGCCGTCGAGCTGGTCGGCTGGTACCGCAGGCGCGGATACGTGCCAGTCGGGATGTGGAGGTGGGATGTGACCAACTACGAGAGCGTGGTCCTGTTGAAGAACCTGGCTGCCTGACCGAGGGGTGGCACGGGCTGCTGGCCTCCCTGGTGAAAGGTGTAGGCAGCCCGTGCCGGTTGGCCTGGCTCTACTGGCTGAGGACTCGGCTCGCGTCCTGGACCGCGAGGGCGAGCGCCTGGTCGAGTGCCCCGGTGTGGCGTCCGCCCGCGCTGGCGATGGGGCCCTTGCCACCGGCTCCGCCGCCGACGAGGCGAGCGGCCGGAACGAGGATCTGGCTGGCCTGGGTGCCGGTGTCGTGGAGGCTGCGGGTGATGGCGGCGGCGAGGAGGGCCTTGCCGCCGTGTTCGGTGCCGAGGATGACGACAGCGCGGTCGTCTGGAAGGAAGTCGGCGGTGTTGGTGGCGAGGGTACGGAGCTCGTCGGGGCCGAGGCCCGTCACCTTCTCGGTGACGATCCTGCCACCGGGGACGGCGCGGGCGGAGGCGGCGAGCTGCTGGGCGCGGGTGCGGAGCTCAGCGTCGCGGAGGCGGGCGAGTTCCTGTT
>NZ_JAFLNG010001215.1 GCF_017427025.1 Streptomyces sp. FH025 | reverse complement strand
GTGTGGAGAAGCTGATGAATTCGACCCCCGTCTCTGACGGCGGCCTGCTTCCGGTTGGGGTCATCGGGCTCGGTGACATCGCGCAGAAGGCGTACCTGCCGGTTCTGTGCGGGGGGTTGCCGGGGCTGGATGTCCGGTTGATGACCCGGGACGGGGCGAAGCTGGACCGGCTGGGGGAGTCGTACCGGATCGGCGCCGAGCGGCGGTTCACCGATCTCGGGGAGCTGATCGGGAGTGGGATCCGGGCGGCGTTCGTCCATGCCGCGACCAGCCAGCACGTGCCGATCGTGGAGCAGTTGCTGACGGCGGGCGTGGACGTGTACGTGGACAAGCCGCTCGACTACACCCTGGACGGCGCCCAGCGGCTGGTGCAGCTGGCCGACCGGACCGGCCGCTCGCTGATGGTCGGGTTCAACCGGCGCCACGCTCCCGGCTACGCGCAGGCGCTGGAGCGTCCGCGCGACCTGATCGTGCTGCAGAAGAACCGCGAGGGCCTGCCCGAGGCGGCCCGCACGCTGGTCTTCGACGACTTCATCCACGTGGTGGACACGCTGCGCTTCCTCGCCCCCGGCGAGATCGAGCACGTGGACGTCCGGGCCCGGACCAGGAACGGGCTGGTCGAGCACGTGGTGCTCACGCTCGGCGGGGAGGGCTTCACCGCGCTGGGCGTCATGAACCGGGTCTCCGGATCGACCGAGGAGGTGCTGGAGGTCTCCGGCGGCGACTCCAAGCGCGAGGTGCGCAACCTGGCCGAGGTGGTCGACCACCGCGGCCAGCCCACCGTCCGCCGGCGAGGTGACTGGGTGTCGGTGGCCCGCCAGCGCGGCATCGAGCCGTGCGTGCTCGCCTTCCTGGACGCCGCCCGCACCGGCCGGAGGATCGACGCCCACGACGCGCTGCGCACCCACGAGCTGTGCGAGCTGATCGTGGAGCGGATCGGGGAAGCCTGAGGGGCCTCCCCGGAAAGCTGGGAGAAACCTGGGAATTGATCGAACGGCAGGTGATGGGCCGGGTGCCGGGAGTTCATTGACGAGGTCTTGTCGGGGCATTTTCTACGCGCGTATCTTGAGGGCGCCGCGGGAGACGGGAGTCCGTCTCCCGCTTTCTC
>NZ_JAFLNG010001214.1 GCF_017427025.1 Streptomyces sp. FH025 | reverse complement strand
GGGCACCGCACAGGTCGGTGACCGCCTCGGCGGCGCGGCGCAGTTCGCGCAGGTCGCGGGCGGGGGCCGGGTACCACTGCTGCCGGTGGTGCCAGCCGTGCACCGCGACCTCGTGGCCGCGCAGCACCAGTTCGCGGCCGAGCGCGGGGGCGCGTTCCAGCATCGCGCCGAGCAGGAAGAAGGTGGCCCGGGCGCCGAGGTCGTCCAGCGCGTCGAGGACGTACGGGGTGCTGCGCGGGTCCGGGCCGTCGTCGAAGGTCAGCGCGAGGTGGTGCGGGTCGGTCCCGTAGCCGGCGGTGCGGCGGGCCAGGGTGCGGCGCAGCGGTGGGAGGCGGACGACGGCGGGGGCGAGGTGCAGGAGCCCCAGGCCCGCGGCGGCGATCGACGACCGGATCAGTGCGGGCCTGATCGGTGCGGGCCGGACCGGCGTGCTCATCCGAAGCGGGCGGCCAGGCGCCGGAAGACGCCGGGTGCGACGCCGTGGACGCGGGCCGGGAGGCCGAGCCAGTGCGGGACGTAGAGGCGGTCCCGCTCGGTGGTGATGGTCGCGACGACGGTGTCCGCGACCCGCTCGGCCGAGACCGGGCGCGGCCGTTCCCGCTGGTAGGGGGTGCCGCGCCGGTCGAAGAAGGGGGTGTCCACCGGGCCCGGCAGCACCAGCCGCACGCCGACGCCGGTGCCGCGCAACTCGTACCAGAGGCTCTCCGCGAACATCGCCAGCCCGCCCTTGGTGGCCGAGTAGCCGGATTCGTCGCGCACGCCGACCTGTCCGGCCATCGAGCCGAGCAGCACGATCCGGCCGTGCCGGCGCTCCAGCATGCCGGGCAGCAGGTGGCGGACCAGGCGCAGCGGGGCGGCCAGGTTGACCTCGATCATCCGGTCCAGGGTGTCGGTGGGCGTCCGGGCGAACGGCCCGCGCCAGCCGAGGCCGGCGCTGGCGACCAGCGCGTCCACCCGGTCGGCGGTGGCGAGCGCGGCCTCGGCGAGGCGGCGGGGGCCGTCGGGCTTGCTCAGGTCCTCGGGCAGGGCGACTCCGCCGGTGCGCTCGGCCGCCTCGTCGAGTCGGGCCCGGTCGGTGCCGGAGAGCAGGGTCCGCCATCCGGCGGCGGCCAGGCGGGT
>NZ_JAFLNG010001213.1 GCF_017427025.1 Streptomyces sp. FH025 | reverse complement strand
CCGCTGGTCTCGGAGCGCACGGGTGCGGGCGCGGGCTCTGGTACGGCGGGGGCGGCCCGGGCAGAGGTGCGCGAACAGGTAACGGATTTCAGCGAACAGATTTCAGATTCTGTTCGCTGAAATCTGTTACCTGAAATCTGTTCGCTGAAATCCGTCAGCCGTCAGCCGTCAGCCGTCGTCCGTCAGCCCGCCGTACGCCGCCGCCTGCGCCGGATCAGCGACCAGGCGTGCTGCTGGACCAGCAGGGTCAGCACCCCCGCCACCACGATGCCCGACAGGTTGAGCAGCAACTGCACGCTGGAGCCCCAGAACTGCTTGACCTCGCCGTACCCGAGGGCGACCGCCGCGTTGGCGGCGGCGGGCACGGTGGTGACCGAGATGGCCACGCCGACCAGCGTGCCGGCCTTCGCGGAGGTCAGGGAGAGCAGGCCGGCGATGCCCGCCAGGAAGGCGACCACGAAGGAGGTGGCGTCGGGCTGCCAGATGAAGGAGGTGTTCGGGCGGGCCGCGTCGAACTTCGCCTCCGAGAAGAGTCCGAGGCCGTCCATCAGCAGCCCGAAGCAGACGGTCAGCGCCATCGCCACCGCGAAGCCCGTCACCAGGGCGTTGAGGGAGCGAAGCGCGGGGCCCGGCCGTCGCTGGACGAGCGCCACGCAGAGCCCGGCCAGCGGTCCGAACTCCGGGCCGACCGCCATCGCGCCGACGACCAGAACGGCGCTGTCCAGCACCGCGCCGCAGGCGGCGAGCATGGTGGCGACGGTGAGGAAGGCCAGGAACACCCAGGTCAGGGTGGACTCCTCGTGGGTGATCTCGGAGACCGACTCCCACACCAGCGCGTCGGCCCCCTCCCCCGGGGCCTGCCGCTCGGCTTCGTCGGCCGCCGCCGAGAGGGTCACCTCGATCGCCGAGACGTCGATCGCCCCGCGCTCGGGCAGGCCCGTCCCGCGCAGCGCGCCCAGCACCCCGTCCGCCGCCTCACGGGCCACGTCGCAGGTCACCACATCCCCGGCGGGCCGCACGGCCGCGCCCGGGAGGAGCACGACGTGCGTCACCCCGACCGCGTCCTCCAGGCAGCCGAGGACGCGCTCGCGCAGGTCGGGCGGGACTATCAGGCGTAGGT
>NZ_JAFLNG010001212.1 GCF_017427025.1 Streptomyces sp. FH025 | reverse complement strand
CGGTGGCCGGGCTCCCGGCGGCAGCGGCCGCCGTCGTGGGGCTGGTGCGGGGCCGAGCAAGTCGGCGGACCTTGGCCCGGGTGCGGCAGCGGGAGGAGGCGCGGGGACGAACCGGGCTGAGGGAAGCGGGCGTTGGGCCCTGGCGGCGAGTGGCATCGGCGGTCGGCTCCGGGCTGGCGGCGGCACTACTGCTCGGCGGCGGAGGAGGCGGCCTGGTCATCGGGGTGCTGGTAGCGGTGGGCGTCCATCGGTGGTCGGCCCGGGCGCGGTCGCCGACGGATCGCCGGGCGGCCCTGGAGGAGGAGTTGCTGATCAGGCAACTTCCGCTGAGCGCCGAGCTGTTGGCGGCCTGCCTCGGGTCGGCGGCGCTGCCCTCCGTGGCGGTGTCGGCGGTCGGTCGGAGTGTGGGCGCGCCGATGGGGCCGCGGTTGGTGGCGATCGGGGCCGAACTGGCCCTGGGCGCACCGCCGGAGCTCTGTTGGGCCCGGCTGGGTGAGCAGCACCCCTCGCTGGCACCGCTGGCGCGCTGTCTGGTCCGGACGAGTCTCGGTGGTGCTCCCGCAGCCGGTCCGCTGATCGGGCTGGCCCAGGGGCAGCGGGCGGCCGCCGCCCGTGCGGCCCACGCCCGGGTCCGCCGGGCCGCGGTGCTCGCCACCGCGCCGCTGGGGCTCTGCTTCCTTCCGGCCTTCGTCCTGATCGGCGTGGTGCCGGTGGTGATCGGCCTCACCAGCCGTTTCACCCAGGCGATGTGAATGAGTGTCGGTTCCGGATCCGCCGGAGCCGTGGGAACGACGAGCAACAGAGAGACAGGAGAGATCCATGACCGCAGTGATCGCGATCAGGCCCGGTGCAGGGCGTCCGCTCGGGCGGATGCCCGGGGCGTGGCGGCGGAAGAGCCGCTGGGCGGCGGGCCGGGTGCGCAGGGTGGCCAGGCGCCGAGGTAGGTCGGACGCCGGGATGACCACGGCCGAGTACGCCGTCGGAACGTTGGGCGCGTGCGCCCTCGCCGCCGGGCTGTACAAGGTGGTGACCAGCGCGACCATCATGGGGGCGCTGACCGAGACGCTGGAGCGGGCGCTCCATGCGACGTAGGGCCTGCGCTCGAACTCCCTCCCGCAGGGCGGGCGATG
>NZ_JAFLNG010001211.1 GCF_017427025.1 Streptomyces sp. FH025 | reverse complement strand
CGCAGCCCGTTGGCGCCCGCCGGGGCGCCTTGCCCACCCTGGAGGAACGGCCGGACGGATGGGCGGCGGAGAGGGCGACGGGTGGACGGCGAGGAGCAGCGGGCCGCCGTGCCGCGCGCGCCCGGCAACCGGGGGGTGGCGCTGGGGGTGCTGGCCGCCACCGCCGCCGTGCTGCTGGCCCAGGCGGCCAGCGGTACCAGCTCGCGTCTGGTGCTGCTGCTGGTGTTCCTGCCCGCGCTGCTGGCGGGCCTTGGCACGGTCGCGCAGACGGTGGCCGTCAGCGTGTGGGTGACGGTCGTGGTGGTGGCGCACACGCTGCTGTACCCGCCCGCCGATCTGCCGGCCCGTCTGGGCACCCTGCTGGGTGTCATCGCCGCCGAGGCCGCCGTGATCGCCCTGTGCGCGCGGCGGGTGCGGCGCGAGCGCCAGGTGTTCCGGATGCGTCAGAGCGCGGTGGCCCTGCAGCGCCAGCTGCTGCGCCCGCTGCCGGTGGCCACCGCCGACGTGCGGCTGTACGGGCTGTACCGGCCGGTGGAGGAGGACGCCCTGGTCGGCGGCGACCTGTACGACGTCGCGGACACCCCGCACGGCACCCGGGTGCTGGTGGGCGACGTGCAGGGCAAGGGCCTGCCCGCGATCGGGACGGGCTTCGCGGTGCTGAGCGCCTTTCGGGAGGCGGCCTTCAGGGAGGCGGAGCTGACCGCCGTCGCCGACGCGCTGGAGGCGGCCGTTCAGCGGCACAACGCGTACGCGGTGCAGAGCGGGGAGCAGGAGCGTTTCGTCACCGCCACCGTGCTGTGCGTGCGGGGCGGGGAGGCGGTCCAGGCCGTCAACTGCGGCCATCTGACGCCCTACCTGCTGCGCCCCGGCGGGCGGGTGGAGGCCGTCGTGCTGCCGGCCGGGGTGCCGTTGGGGCTCGCCGCGCTGACCGGCGAGCCCCGCGGCGCGCGGTGTTTCGCGCTGCCCGAGGACGGCCTGCTGGTGCTGCTCACCGACGGCATCACCGAGGCCCGGGCGCCCGGTGGCGCGTTCTATCCCGCCGAGCGGGCCCTGGCCGGCCTGGCCGCGACGCCCGCCGCCGACCTGCCCGGGGCCCTGGAGCGGGGGGCGAGGCGGTTCAGCGGCGGGCGCTCG
>NZ_JAFLNG010001210.1 GCF_017427025.1 Streptomyces sp. FH025 | reverse complement strand
GGTAGGCGTGGGCCAGGTCGTCCAGCAGGATCCGCCAGGACAGCCCGTCGACCACCAGGTGGTGGGCGATCAGCGCGAGCCGGTCGTCGGTGCCGGGCGGGCCGGAGAACAGGTGGGCGCGCAGCAGCCGGCCGGCCGACGGGTCCAGGCTGCGGTGCAGTTCGGTGCAGACCCCGGCGATCGTCCCGGCGATCGCGTCCGCCGCGCGCGGGATGCGGGAGTACGACACCGGGTCGAGCTCGGCCACCGCCCGGGGTTCGCCGTAGCCGTCCGGGGAGAGCGGGCGGCGCAGCGCCGGGTGGCGTTCCAGGACGGCGGTGACGGCGGCCGTCAGGGCGACCGGGTCGACGGCGGTGCGGCAGCGCAGCAGGACCGACTGGTTCCAGTGCCGCGGGTCGTCGAGGGACTTCTGCCGATACAACCAGCGCTGGGCCGGGGCGAGTTGGCCGTTCCCTCCGCCACTGCGCGGGGCCGGGAGCGAAGGGGCGGCGGGCACCGCGGCGCGGGCCAAGGCAGCCGCGGTCGGGTGCCGGTAGAAGTCCTCGTAGGCGACCCGCCGGCCCGAGCGGCGCAGGAAGGCGATGGTGCGCATGGCGAGGATGGAGTCCCCTCCGAGGCTCAGCACATCGGCGTGCGGCCCGACGGCGGGCACTCCGAGCGCGCCGGCCCAGAACCGGGCGATCTCCCCGACCGGACCGTCCTCGGCCCGGTCGTCCTCGGCCCGGTCGCCCTCGGCCGTCCCCGTCGGCTCCGCGCGGGCCTCGACCAGTTCGGCCACCAGCTCGCCCAGCCGCCGCCGGTCCAGCTTGCCGTTCGGGCCGACGGGGAACTCCGGCAGCACCAGGATCGGCTGCGGCACGGAGTAGCCGGGCAGCCGGTCGCGCAGGAACGCGGCCAGGCCGTCGACCTTCGCGCCCTCCAACAGCCGCACGGCCCCGAGCAGTTGGCCGCCGATCGCGGTCTCCCGCAGCAGTGCCGCCGAGCGGGCGACGCCCGGGTGGCCGTCCATGGCCCGCTCGACCTCGGCGAGGTCGACCCGGTAGCCGCGGACCTTCACCTGGCGGTCCACCCGGCCGAGGAAGACGAGGTCGCCGTCCGCCCGCCGACGGCACAGGTCGCCGGTGCGGTACATCGTC
>NZ_JAFLNG010000121.1 GCF_017427025.1 Streptomyces sp. FH025 | reverse complement strand
ACACCGGCTACCTCGACGAGTGCGTCCTGGATCCGTCGCGGCGGCCCTCGCGGCGCGACCTCGATGCCGTGAGCCCGGACCACCCCGTCGTCCTGTACTCCTTCTCCGGGCACGCGACCTGGGTCAACTCCAAGGCCCTGGAGCTCATCGGGATCGACCGGCACACCGTCGCACCGCCCGGCGGCGAGATCGTCGTGGACGAGACCGGGGAGCCCACCGGGCTGCTCCACGAGGGGGCCCAGGCCCTCGTCCAGAACGCGCTGCCGCCGCTCAGCCGGCAGGAGCGGACCGATGCGATCAGGTCGACCCTCGCCACGCTCGCCCGGCTCGGTGTGACCAGCTACACCGAGCCCGGGCTCGGCCCCGGCGGTGCCGGCATCATGCGGGGCACGCTCGGCGCGGAGACCCTCGACGTCTACCGCCGACTGCTGGCCGACGGCGAACTGACCGCCCGCGTCGGCGTCCTGCTCCTGCCCACCGGAATGGCGAGCACCACCGAGGAGTTCGCCCGAGGCCTCGCGGCCCTCGACGATGCCGCTGACGCGGATCCGCGCCGCCTCGCGATCCACGGGATCAAGGTCTTCGCCGACGGCGTCGTGCCCAACAAGACGGCCTGGATGCACGAGCCGTACGTCGGCGGCGGTTGCGGATCCCTGTGCGTCGGCGGCGGGACCGACGCCGAGCGGACCGCCGAGATCGCCGCCATGATCCGGCTCGCCCACACCGCCGGGCACCAGCTGGGCATCCACGTCACCGGCGACAGGGCCAACGACACCGTCGCGGACGCCCTCGCCGCGGCCATGGCCGAGCACCCGCGGCCCGACGCCCGCCACTACGTCATCCACGGCGACTTCCTCACCGCGCACAGCATGCAGGTGCTGGCCGCGCACGGCTTCGGGGTCAACATGAACCCCACCATCAAGTGGACCGTCGCCGACATGGAGGAGGAGTTCGTCGGCGCCGAGCGGGCCGCGTACGCATGGCCCTACCGCGATGCCATCGACGCCGGCGTGCGGGTCGCGAGCGGGTCGGACGCCCCCGTCACGTACCCGGACTGGCGCCAGGGCGTCGCCACCATGATGCTGCGCGAGTCGAAGGCCGCCGGCAGGGTCAGCGGTCCCGAGCAGTGCATCGGCCTGGCCGAGGCGATCCGCACCTACACGATCGACGCGGCCTGGCAGGACTTCGCCGACGACTGGAAGGGTTCCCTGGAACCGGGCAAGGTCGCCGACCTCTGCGTGCTCGACGGGGACCTGCTCACCGCCGACCCCCGCGACATCCCGAACATGCCCGTCGTCCTCACCGTCATGGACGGCCTGGTCGTGCACGACACCCTTCGCGATTGACGCACTCCGGTTACATGATCATCCTTGGGGGATGGCACCGGAGCGGAGCAGGTCGGACATCCTGGACGCGGCCGTCCACGTCCGCGAGGCCGCCAGGAGCGCCACGGCCGGCACGACCGGCTTCGACACGGTCCTGGCGGCACTGTCGGAGGTGATGGAGTACGACCACGCCTCCCTGTCCCGATGGGATCCGTTGCACCGGCGCCACACCACCCTGGCCGGGAGCTACCCGGACGACGCCACGGCCTACATCGAGACCCGCCTCCACCACGACCCGGTGTTCCCCGTGCTCCGCAGTCCCGACCGAGGCGGCCTCTGGCTCGGGGACGTCCCCCAGCAGCTGCTGGCGGCGTCCCCGGGCTTCCGGAAGGTGCTGTGCCCCCTCGGCATCGAGGACGGCGTGGCCCAGTGCCTGTTCGCCGCCGACGGCCGGTACGTCGGCATGCTGAACGTCAGCACCCGTCAGCGGCGGCGCACGCCCGATCCGGCACGTGCCGTGGTCACCCTGCTCACCGAGGCCCTCGCGGCGGCCGTCGCCCCCCACACGGGCCGGCAGCCCGGGCAGGCCACCGCAGCCGACCCCACCGCCAACGCGCCCCGGCCCGGCGGACTCTCACCACGGGAACTCCAGGTGCTGGCCGAACTGACCGCCGGCCGCACCAACCGGGAGATCGCCGAGCGGCTGTACATCACGCCCCGCACCGTGGGGACCCACATCGAGCACATCCTCGCCAAGCTCGACCTCCCCAACCGCGCGGCCGCCGCCGCCCAAGCCGCGGCCTGGGGAATCGAACCCTCCCGCTGACGCGAACCCGGCAGCACGATGCCGCACCGGGGCGCCGGGGCTCAGCGGAAGGCGTCGACGTGGCGTTCGCACCAGTCGCGGAAGGTCCTGGGGGCTGTTCCGGTGATGTTCTCGACGTCGTCGGTGACGAATCCGGCGCGGCCGGTGCGGAGGAACGCGTGCAGGCGTTCGAGGAGGTGTGCCTCCTCGGGCGAAGTTCCTCGCCGAATGGCGGCCTGGGCGAACTCGTGGGGAGTGATGTCCTCGAAGTCGATCGAACGCCCGGTCACCTCGGCGATGATCTCGACCTGCTCGCGCGCGGTCAGGCCCTCCGGACCGGTGAGGAAGTATCCCTTCCCCACGTGGCCGTCCTGGGTGAGGGTGACCGTGGCGACGCGTGCGATGTCCTCCGGGTCGATCACACCGTGCCGGCCGTCACCGGCAGGGGAGACGACCTTGCCCGCACGGACGGAGTCGCGCCACCAGAGGGCGTTGGACGCGAAGGTGTTGGGCCGCAGGTAGGTCACACCGAGACCGGACTCGCGCAGGAGCTGCTCGCGAGCCGCGAGGGCGGCCCCCATGGGGTTATCCTCCAGCGGCAGCAGGCGCGCGCCGACGGACGAGAGCAGGACGATCCTCGGCACCGCCGCGTTCCGCGCGGCGTCGATCACCGTCCTGGTCTGCCCGCTCCCGCCTCCGGCCTGCATCAGGAAGACGGCCTCGACGCCCTGGACCGCGTTGGACACGCCGGCGGGGTCGTCGAGATCGCCGACGGCGAGCTCGACCCCCGCCGGGAGGCCGCCCGCCCGGGAGGGGTCGCGCACCAGTGCCCGGACACCGTGGCCCCGCTCGTGCAGCTGCCGCGCGACGTGGCCGCCGACATTTCCTGTTGCTCCAGTGACCAGAATCATCGAACATTCCCCCTTCATGACGGCCGTGGAAGCCGCCGGCTTTGACACCCCGTCGACCTGTGCCTGGAGGGACCAGGGCGAGTCCTATCTGGAGCAAGCGTAAGACTGCTCCGTCGAATCGCAGGGACCCCACCAGCGTGGGCGAGATCCTCCGCTCCCCGGCGCCGATGGGCCTGAAACTGACCGGTCGCTCTGTCGAGGCGCGCAAGATCACCCGCGACGCGAAGGGCCTGCCCCGGCTGGCCGACCCTCTGTTCACGAAGGAGGAGTGGGCCGCGCGCGAGCGGGCTGTCCCGAAGTCCGTGTGCCGCTGTCGACTCAGCGGTGACGCCACAGCGAGTGGAGTCGCAAGACGTCCATCTGCCAGTGTTGGCGGAGTCCGTTCCGTGGGTGCGGGAGCTCCCTGCCGAGTGCCAGCGCGACCTCGCGGTAGACCGCGGTCGGGGTGTGGTCCCCCGTCACGACAAGGGCGGACAGCAACGGCTCGCCGGCCGGCGTGTCACCGTCGATCCGGGTGAGCAACTCACGCTGCTCGAAACCCTGGAGCCGGGGCAGGTCGCGATTCAACCGGCGGGCGATTCCCGACCAGGTGATGGTGGATTGGTGACGGGCGACCTCACGGAGGACGTGCCCCACGGCCCCGGCGAGTTCGCTGAGCGCGGTCTCCGGGAGGGGGCGGTTCTGTGCCACCTCCCCGGGCGTCTCCTCGGGCGCCTCCTCGGCCGCCGCCCGGGCCTCCTCGGTCGCCGTGGTGGGGGCGGCGGGTTCGGGGCGCGGGGAGGCCGGTCCTGTCACAGGAGCCTGCTGTCGGGAGCAGATGTCGAACAGTTCCTGAAGATCCTGCGGAACACCGCCGATGAGCCTGCGCCGGAGGATCCTGGCGTGGGCGAGATCGCTTCGCAGGGCGAGTTCGTCCCCGTTGTCTCCCGCCCGGAGGGCGTTCTCCAGCAAGCCGCGGATGCGGGCCCGGAGGTCGTCCTCCTCGCGCGAACCGATCCACTTGTGCAGGTCCCTCAGCAGCCGTCGAAGCGCCTTGGCCGTCGAGCCCGGCACCCCGGGTGCGCCGAGGGCGCGTGCCGACTCCTCACGGACCGCGGTCGCGGCGGACACGTCGTCCGCGGCCTTGGCCTGCGCGAAACGGGACACCAGGTCGGCGGCCCGGGCGGCGTGGCCGGACGAGGGGTGATCCGCCTGGCGGGCGGCCGGGATCCCGGCCTGCCGCGTTCCGGCGGCGTTTTCGGTCTCAGCGATGGGTGCGGGCCGGTCGGCGGTCTCGACCTTGCCGATGTCTTCCGCCCCGGTGGCCCGATCGGGCCGGGTGGGGCGGCTCCCCGAGCCGGGTGCGCCCGTCCGGCCGGTGACCGTGGTTCCCGTGGATCGGGCCGCACCGTTGCGGGTGGCCGCCGGTTGCGCCTGGACGGTGTGCCCGAGCACCCTGGCGAATTCTTCGAGGAGAGTGGCACCGGGCAGCACGACGACGCCCCTGGCACGGGCCGTCTCGAAGTCGTGCAGCTGTCGTTCCGCCTGCTGGATCGCGGTGTCCAGTCGTTCCGCCCGCCTGCCTTGGGTACGGGGCCGGAGGTCCCGGGCCTCGCGCAGCACCCGCCGTAGCTCCCGGACCTTCGACGGTTCCGAGTCGTCGGGCCGGGAGCGCGGCGTGGCGCCCGAGGTCGGTGCGGATCGGTAGTGGTCGTGGGCCGCTCGGACGGCCCGCTCGCACCAGTGCTGGAAGGCGGCTTCCGGCACCGGTATATCCGCGTCCAACTGGCGCAGCACGGTTCGCAGGTAGGGGAGGACGCGTCCGGACCGGCCCTGGACCAGGACGCACAGCGGGGCCCGGCCCGGGTGGAGCGGTCGGTCGACCTCGACCAGGAGGGAGCGCCGTTTCGGGTCGGGTAGGTGTGACAGATCGAAGTGGGCCCGGTGGGAGAGGTCCTCCCATGAGGTGGTCTCTCCCGCGCGGGCGACCCTGATCAGCACCTGGCGGAGGAGTTCTGCCAGAGGGCTGCGCGGGGCATCGTCAGGTCCGGTCTCGACCCGGGTCGGTGCCGCCTTCGGCGTGGCCGGGGCCGGCGGGCGAGTGGCCGCAACCTCCTCCAGGGCGACCTCGGGGCGCCAGAGGCCGGTCCGTTCGGCTTCCAGCCCGGACAGGCGGGTGAGACCGTCGGCACGGACGGCCCAGCCGGTGTTCCCTCCGGAGTCGTCGAGGTCGTCGACCAGCAACCGGGCCACCCCGTTGAGCCGGTAGACGTACTGCTCGGTGGGGGTCGGCACGGCGTCGGGCAGCGAGACGTAGGAGCGGACGATCCGGCTGGCGGCCGCCTTCACGAACGCCGCGACCAGGTAGCGGCCGGGCACGGTGAAGTGCGACGCGGCCGGGGGAGTCGCGGTCGTGTCGACCGCGAAGACGATCTCCGCGCCCCGGAGCGGCAGGCTCGCGGGAAACGGGGTCTGTCCCACGGCGCGGGTGGGCAGCGAGCCCTCGGCCCGCAAGGTGTCCAGCGCGGGGGGAACGAGGCCGTCGCCGGTCATCCGGCACGACTCCAGCGGCGCCCACGGGATGGCCCCGGTACTGGCGGTCACCAGGCCGATCAGGACGCGGCGGTCGGTTCCCCGCGTCTCGCAGCGGACCCGCAGGGCGTAGCCGCGCCGGGCCACCATGTCGTTGACCACGACGCCGTCCCGACCGAAGACCCATTCGACCCTTCCGGTCTTCGCACCGAGGCTCTCCACGGCCCGCCGCCAGTTCCGGTAGTCGCCGGGGTGGAGCGCGAACCGCAAGTGCTGCTCGGTGGCGCGCAGCCAGAAGTCCACGGCGTCGCCGGGCCCGTGTCCCAGGCTGCGCAGGTCGGCCTGGGCCAGGTGCCCCTGGTCGGCCAGCCAGGCCTTCACATCGCGTTTGATGAAGAGGTGGTCGGCGCTCTCCACGCCGGTCGCGCTGCGATGGCAGGTGGGCTTGCTGCCGTCGCGGTCCGGGTAGTGGGAGAAGTGGCAGACCTTCCACTCGTACCGTTTGGTCATCAACTTCTCGCCACAGCCGCCAAGTTGGGTGCCGCACCAGAACTGGTCGGTTCCGAAATGACGCCGGAACTCGTCCAGATTGTGCGGCTCCTCGGGGGCGATGACGGGCCGGTCGGAGTCCGGGCCTCCGATGACGGCTGTCTGTACGCGCCGGCTGTCGACTGCTGCCACTGGGTTACCGCCCGATCGGTCCGTCGCCTGCTTGCGGCAGAGGATATGTCCGGGCTGACCGGCAGTCATCGCCGGTGCCCGAATCGTGACCCTGTGTACGAACCGGCGTGGAGTTCCATCTGCCCGACCGCCCGCTGCGACCGCACGTTCCCGGCCGGGTCCCGGAGTCCCCTGGTGGCGGTCGCCCTGCACGAGTTGCTCGAACCGATCCTCGTGGAGCGAGAATACGTCCGAAGAGATTCGAGTCGAGAAGGACAAAGATGAGCGGAATCCCGGTGGAGATCGACACCCCGGACATCATGGTCGACCTGGATGTGCTCGAACGGAACATCGAGCGCATGGCAGCGGCACTACGGGCCAAGGGCCTGCGGCTGCGCCCCCACGCGAAGACCCACAAGATGCCGGAGATCGCCGCGCGGCAGCTCGCGGCCGGGGCCGTCGGGTTGACGGTGGCGACCATCGGGGAGGCCGAGGTCTTCGCCGAGCACGGCGCCACCGACCTCTTCATCGCCTACCCGCTCTGGATCGGGCCCCGGCAGGCGGAGCGGCTGCGCAGGCTCGGCACCAGGGCCAGGATCGCGATCGGGACGGACTCCGTCGAAGCCGCCGAGGCGGCCGGCCGGCACCTCGGGGACGCGGCGGGCGACATCGAGGTCCTGGTGGAGATCGACAGCGGCCACCACCGCAGCGGTGTCCGCCCGGTTCAGGCCGTGGAGGTGGCCCGGGCGGCGGCCCGCGCCGGGCTCCGCGTCGGGGGAGTGTTCACCTTCCCGGGCCACGGCTACGCACCGGGCATGCCGGCGAAGGCGGCCGAGGAGGAGCAGCAGGCCCTCGGGCAGGCAGCCGAGCTGCTGGCCGCCGCAGGCTTCGAGGCCACGCGGGTGAGCGGCGGCTCCACTCCGACCGCGGAGCTGACCGGGACCTCGGCGATCACCGAGGCGCGGCCGGGCGTCTACGTGTTCGGCGACGCCCAGCAGCTCGAACTCGGGCGGTGCGCCGTGGAGGACATCGCGCTGACGGTCGCGGCGACCGTCGTCAGCCGGCACGAGGGAGACGACACCACGCCCCGGCGGGTCGTCCTGGACGCGGGCAGCAAGGTCCTCGGCGGTGACCGACCCGCGTGGACGACGGGCTTCGGCCGGCTCATGGACCACCCGGAAGCCCGCATCACGGCACTGTCCGAGCACCACGCCACCGTGCTCTGGCCCGAGCACACCGACCTTCCCGCGCTCGGCGAGCGGGTACGGGTGGTCCCCAACCACGTCTGCGTGGCGGTGAACCTCGTCGACGACGTCGCCGTGGTTAGCGACGGCAAACTCGTGGACCGGTGGCGCGTGGCCGCCCGAGGCAGGAACACCTGACCAGCGCGCCACCGTCGAGGCAGGCCAGGGGGCCTGGCCGTGATGCTCGGCGGTGCGCCCGCCCCCGCCACACCCACGGCAGGGGTGCCCGAAATCAGGCGGCTTGGACGGGACGGGCCCTGAGCCCGCAGTCCTACCAGCCGGGGCCTCCGTCAGCTCTGCGGCCACGAGAACAACCCCCGCGAGAGTGGGGTTGTTGTTCGGGAAGTGCGATGAGGTCTCTTCACCGGGGGCCTGGCTGCTGCTGAAGGGTGGCTCGGTGTGCGGCATGCCGCACACCCCTGCGTTCCGCGTAATTCAGTGGGCTGGAGAGTCGAATCCGGGGTCTGAGCTGGGCGGAGGTGCTTGTAACCGCCTGGAGGGCGTTTCTCTAGGCGGTCGCGTTTCGGCTGGTCAGCGGGTTGCGGGTTGAAGCGCGACGATCTGCCTGGGGGTGGGGGTCTGCAGCTTCGCGAGCAGGTCTCGCTGGGGCTTCGTCAGGGCGGTGACCTGCTGGAAGGTTCCGGTGGGGCCGGTGAAGGTGCCCAGGTGGAGGCGGTCGAGTTCGCGTCGGATGTGCGGCCAGGTGTCGCCGGTGGTGGTCTCGGTGATCCGGATCAGCAGGAGGGCCAGCCAGCACAGGATGACGTGGGCCCGGATGCGTTCTTCGAGGCGGTGGTAGACAGGCCGCAGGTCGATGATCTGCTTCATGTCCCGCCAGCCGCGCTCGACTTCCAGCAGCTGCTTGTATCCGAGCGCGATGTCCTCGGCGCTCAGGTGGGGGTCCGAGCAGCGCAGGAGGTACTTCCCGTCGAGGTTCTCCTCGGCCTCGATCTTCGCAGCCGAGCGGGCAGAAGAATTGATCCGCGAGACCATCGCGCGCAACGGCATCGTCCCCGAGACCGTGCACGCCGACCGAGGCACCTCGATGACCTCCAAGAAGGTCTCCCAGCTGCTGATCGGCCTCGGCGTCACCCGGAGTCACTCGCGCCCCAAGGTCTCCAACGACAACCCCTACAGCGAGGCCCAGTTCAAGACCACCAAGTACATGTCCGACTATCCCGAGCGGTTCGACTCCCTGGCCCACGCCCGCGAATGGTTCGACGCCTTCATCTCGTACTACAACCACGAGCACCGGCACTCGGGCATCGGCCTTCACACGCCCGCCAGCGTCCACTTCGGCACCACCGAGGAGATCCGAGACCAGCGGGCCGTCACCCTCGCCGAGGCCTACGCGCGCCACCCCGAACGCTTCGGCCGCCGCCCCAGACCACCCGAGATCCCGCAGACAGCGTGGATCAACGACCCCGCCAAGCGCAGGGAACCCGCACCACAAACCTCATAGCGTCACGACCGTCTCACTGGACTTGAAATCCTCCGAGCAACGCTGGCAGCGGATTCAAGACCAGCTCGACCAAGTCGGCCAACGCACCCGCGCCGAGACCGGTGCCGCCATCGCCTCGATCGACGCTTGCCTCGCCCGACTCGAGGCCCTCCGCCAGCAGCTCGCCGACCACCCGTGGAGCCCGAAGTAGCAGCCGTCCCGCCCCATCGGTCGCAATCCGCCGGGTTATCGCTCACCGTGCGGCGAAGACTCGACGCACTCAGCGATCACCGTCGAAGTCCGGGGCGGGATGTGGAACGGTGACGGTGCCCGGCCCCTCGGTCGGCCGGCAGACGTCGGGCGACTCACCGTTCGCCAGGGTCTGGTCGGTGCAGGAAGCGACTGTGGACACGCTGCTCAGGCCGGCGTTCCTCTGCCTCCGCGATGGCGTCGAGCACCTGCTGGTCAGCCCTGGTGAGCGGCGGCTGGAGCAGACTGCCGTAGAGGGCGGTCGCATGCCGTAGCTGATGTGCCACGAGATAGCCGCCGAATGCCTGGAGCACGGTCCAGGCCGGGCCGGCCGCGAGGCAGCCGGGCACCAGCGCCCGGAGTTGGATCTGGTGCGGGGTGAGGATGCGGAAGCGCAGCAGGTACAGGCCAATGTTCAGGGCCGCCGAAATGTTCCTCGGCGCGACACTCGAGGCCGATGAGATCGAGGCCGATGAGATCGAGGCCGACCATGACGCCAGCTCGGGCGGCTGGCGCAGTCGGCGGGAACAGGTGCAGCGGTGCCGCATCGTTTGACAGGGTCGGGTCCTCCCTTCGGAAAACGCTGCACAAACGCTTCGACTGGGCCTTGGTGCTGAATCGCTGCACCGTGGCCACGTGACCTCGCTCATCCGAAACCGTTTCGACCCGGATCTCGGCGGCAGGCAAGTGCCAGGTGCCGCGGTCCTGAGTCGTCTCCTGGAGCTGTCGGCGCACGGCGACGAAGGCGCGTTCGAGGTGCTGTACCACGCGGTTGCCGCACCTGTGTACGGAGTCGCCTTGCGCGCACTGCGCAGCCCCGCGCATGCCGAGGAAGTCGCCCAGGAGGTCTTGCTGGAAGTCTGGCGCACTGCGGCGGCCTACCGGCCGGAGCGCGGGCCGGTGATGACATGGGTGCTGACAATCGCGCACCACCGCGCAGTGGATCGTGTGCGCTCCGCCCAGGCGGCTGCCGAACGCGACCACCGTGTCGGGGTCCGGGAGCTGCCGAGCGATCCGCTGGAGGACCAGGTGGTCCGCTCGCTGGACCGGCTGCGGGTCAGGTCCGCTCTGGCCGATCTGAGCTCGGCGCAACGCGAGGCCCTGGTGCTGGCTTACTACGGCGGGTACTCGCATCGGGAGATCGCGCAGAGGACCGGCGTGCCGCTGGGTACCGTCAAGACCCGGATCCGAGATGGCCTCATTCGGCTCAGGGCCGCCTTCGAGCTTGAACGCGACCGCCCTTACGCGGAGGAAGTTCCGGCTGGACGGTGGCCTGGGTCCGGCCGTGTCGCGGGGGCGGGGCGATGACGGCGGCAGGTCGCGGTGCGGAGTCGGTGTGGGACTACCCGCGGCCTCCGGTGGTCCGGTCCGCTCGCGGCCGACTGGTCGAGGTCCGGTTCGGCGGGCGGGTGGTGGCCTCCTCGACGCACGGGGTCCGGGTGCTGGAGACCAGCCACCCGCCGGTGTTCTACCTGCCGCCCGCCGACATCGCCACCGAACTGCTGGCGCCGGCCGAGGGCGTGAGTTTCTGCGAGTGGAAGGGGCGGGCCTGCTACTGGGATCTGCGGGTGGGGTCCCGCTGGGCGGTACAGGCGGCGTGGAGCTATCCGCAGCCGCTTCCCGGGAACCGGGAGCTGAGCGGCATGCTGGCGTTCTATCCGGAGCGGGTGGACCTGTGCACCGTCGACGGGGAGGCTGTGCGCGCTCAGGAAGGCGATTTCTACGGTGGGTGGATTACCGGGGAGATCACCGGTCCGTTCAAGGGTGGGCCGGGAACCGTCGGATGGTAGCGACGTGCCGAGCGCTGCCGGCAGGTTCCGAGGACGGTGCGGAAACGCTGCGATTAGGTGCAGGGAGCCGGCAGATGCAGTATGAACACGTTGGCCACCGGGGATGCCGCAGGCCCGGAGGGATTCCGGGGTCTCGCAAAGGTTGGCGTCGGGTCCGCTCGAAACGCTCCGGTGCCTGGCAGCTTCTCGCATCCGGTGAGATCATCCGGAACACCGCCGACCGCGGGAGAACGTCATGACCATCGACCAACGGCTCCCCGTTCGAAAGCGTCCCGTTCCCGTGAGCCCTCTTACCGAGACACCCGAGTGCGAGGCGTCGACGTGCGCGGGCGTCTCCGCTCCGGAGTCGATCGAGCTGCACACGGCCTGGCCGGGCTGGATCCCGCTGCCGGTCGTTGCCGCCGTGGTGGTGTGCTGCGCGGGGTTCGCCGTGGGGAGGATCGCAGGATGGTGACTTCGTCGGCCGGCCGAGACACCGGTCGGCAGATCAGAGCGCAGTCCGGAGGCCCGGACTCGACGCCCGACCCGGTGGACAATGTCGGGCTGCCGACCGGCGGTGTGGCTCAGCGGTTGGGTGTGTCACCCGCGACGGTCCGCTCCTGGGAACGCCGCTACGGCATCGGCCCTGCCCACCGAGAGGCCGGACACCACCGCCGCTGGAGCCCTGGGGACATTGCCGTCCTGGAGACGATGTGCCGGCTGACGGCACGCGGGGTGCCTCCGGGCGAGGCGGCAAGGGCGGCCCTGGCCGAGCGCGACGTCTCCGTTCACGAGGACAGCCCGCGACCCGCTCTCCCCGAGCCGCAAACGGACTCACGGGGCGGCGAGGGGCTCGGTCACGGTCCCGGCGGAAACCGCGCCTTGCGGGTCGGGACGCTGCGCCCCGAATGCCGGGGCCTCGCCCGGGCGGCGGTGCGGCTGGATGCGCCGGAGGTTGCCCGGATCCTGAGGGAAGTGGTGGACGCGCTCGGGGTGATCGACGCGTGGACGGAGGTCATGATGCCCGCGCTGCGCGCTGCGGGCCGCAAGTGGGCGGCGGACGGCGAGCAGTACGTCGAGGTCGAGCACCTGCTGTCCTGGCACGTCTCCAGTGCCCTGCGGGGCGTGGCTGTCGGCGGGTCCACCGCCCGGCAGGCAAGGCCCGTCCTCCTGGCGGCGACGCCCCTCGAACTGCACACCCTCCCCATCGAGGCCACGGCCGCGGCGCTCACGGAGCGCGGAGTTCCGTTTCGCATGCTGGGCGCGGCCGTCCCGCCCCGGGCCCTGCTCGACGCGGTCCACCGGATCGGGCCGGCGGCCGTGATGATCTGGTCCCAGGACCAGCACACCGCAGACCGCGAGCTGGTGCGCAGGGTCGGCGACAGCATGTGGGGCCCGCGCGGCTCCCGCAGCGGGGCTCTGATGGTGGCCGCCGGTCCCGGTTGGGCCCGCAACAAGCCCCCGGCCTACGCAGCCCGCCCCCGCACCCTCGCGGACGCCGTCGACCTCCTCGAGCAGGCAGTCACGGCCTGATGTCCCGCCACCGCGCCACCGTCTCGTCTCTTGGCCCCCGGACCTGCTCAGCGCCCCCTCGGGAGCGCAGGTATGAGGCTGCGCGGGCGGTGCTGCGCCAGTGGTTGTCGTCGTGCAGCGTGGCGGAGAGCTTCGGGTAATGGAACCGGCACCCGGGTGCCGGGGACGGCCTGTCCCCGCTTCTCCCCGGGACGCGAAGTCGGGCCAATCCGGGCCGGTCTCGGTTCCGAAGAACCGGTGCAACGACCATGCGGGCCGCGTTTCGGCCCCCGTCGGGAGGGGCTCTCGTGAGCATGTTCGACACCGGTTCCACCGACCGGGCCGTAGCCGGAACGGGCGGCGGCGAGTGTCCGCGCAGGGTGGCGGTCGTGGGCTCCGGCGTCGCCGGGCTCACCGCGGCGTACGAGCTCTCCCGGGCCGGGGTAGAGATCGAGCTGTTCGAGGCCGACGGACGACTCGGCGGCCACGCCCACACTCAGCACGCGACCGCTCCGGACGGGCGGACACTGACGCTGGACACGGGGTTTCTCGTGCACAACGAGCGGACCTACCCCCACCTGGTACGACTGTTCCGGGAGCTCGGCGTCCGCACCCAGGACAGCGAGATGAGCATGTCTGTGCGGTGCGACGGCTGCGGCCTGGAGTACGCGGGCGCGAGGGGACCGGGCGGCCTGTTCGCCCGGCCCGACGTCGTGCTGCGCGGCCGGTACCTGCGCATGCTCGCCGAGGTCCCGCGCTTCCACCGGCTCGCCCGCCGCCTGCTCGCCGACCCGGGAGCGGGTGACCCGAGCCTGCGCGACTTCCTCGCCGCCGAGCGCTTCTCGCCGTACTTCGTGAGCCACTTCATGACCCCTGTGGTCTCAGCCGTGTGGTCCTGCGCCCCCGACCTGGCGGGCGACTACCCGGCCCGCTACTTGTTCGCCTTCCTCGACAACCACGGCATGCTCTCCGTGTCCGGCTCGCCGACCTGGCGCACCGTCGTCGGTGGCTCGCGCACCTACGTCGACAAGATCGCGGAGCGGCTGACCGCCGTCCACCGGTCCACCCCTGTTCGTACAGTGCGCCGGCACCCGGACGGTGTCACTGTGGTCTGCGCGGAAGGACGCCGTACCGAGGCCGACGCCGTCGTGGTCGCCACCCACGCCGACCAGGCACTGCACCTGCTCGCCGATCCGACGGACGCTGAGCTGGAGGTCCTCGGCGCCTTCACCTACTCGCGCAACCCGACCGTGCTTCACTGCGACCCCACGCTCCTGCCCACCGCGCCGTCGGCCCGCGGATCATGGAACTACCGGATGCCCCACTGCGCCGCCCCCTCTGACCGGGTGCGGGTCAGCTACCACCTCAACCGGCTGATGCGACTGGACACCGACGCCGACTACCTGGTCACGCTCAACGAGGACCAGCGGCAGCCGATCCCCGACCACCTGGTGGTCTCCCGCACCGTCTACGAGCACCCGGTGTACACCGCGCGCACGGTCGCGGCCCAGCGCCGGCTGCCCGAACTCGCGACCGTCCGCACCGTGTTCGCCGGCGCCTACCACGGCTGGGGGTTCCATGAGGACGGTTGCCGTTCCGGCGTCGAGGCCGCACACGCCCTGCTGGGGGTGAGCGTGCCGTGACCGCCCTGCCCGGACCGTGGGGCGCGGTCCTCTACGACACCCGGACCACCCACGTGCGCACCACGCCCCGGACACGGTCGTTCCAGCACCGCGGCTTCCTGTGGCTGGTGGACCTCGACCGCCTGCCGACCCTTCCAGGACCGCTGCGACCGCTGGCCCGGTTCCTGCCGCGCGACCACGCCCTCGACCCGGTCGGTGAGACGCTGACGTTCCGTCAGGACCTGCAGCGCTACCTCGCCGGTCACGGGGTCCGCCTCGGCGACGGGCAGGTGCTGATGCTCACCCAGGCCCGCTCGCTCGGGCACGTGTTCAACCCGCTCACCGTGTACTGGTGCCGCGATGAGGCGGGCCGTCCGCTGTGCACGGTCGCCGAGGTCCACAACACCTACGGCGGGCGGCACCGTTACCTGCTGCCACCCGATCCCGAAGGCCGCGGCGAGAGGGCCAAGGAGTTCTACGTCTCACCGTTCTTCCCCGTCGACGGTCGCTACACGATGGTGCTGCCCGAGCCGGGGACGCGCCTTCACCTGACCATCCATCTGGAGCGCCAGGGCGGGCGCGCCTTCACTGCCACCGTCCGCGGCACCGCGCGGCCGGCCGTCCCCGCCGCCCTGCTGCGCGCCGCGCTCACCCACCCGTTCGCCACCTGGGCCGTCAGCC
>NZ_JAFLNG010001209.1 GCF_017427025.1 Streptomyces sp. FH025 | reverse complement strand
GGCCACGGGCCTGCGCCTGCCCGCCACCGCCGTCTTCGACTACCCGAGCCCGACCGCGCTGGCCGACTTCGTGGTCAAGGAGATGTCCGGATCGGTCGTCGAGGAGTCGGCCACCCTCTCGGCCTACTCCGGACTCGACAGGCTCGAAGCGTCGCTCACCGAGCTCCTGGGAGACGAGGCGGCCAGGGCGCGGGTCACGGCCCGGCTCATGGACATCCTCTCCGTGCTGAGTGACACCGCCGGATCCGGCGAGGGCGAAGACGACGGTGTCTCGGTCGCCGACAGGATCCAGTCGGCCAGCGACGACGACATGTTCGACTTCATCGACAACCAGCTCGGGCTCTGAGTACGTCGCCGTACCACCGTGCGTAATGAGGAAGGCGTCCATTCGGATGGCGAACGAAGAGAAGCTCCGTGACTACCTCAAGCGGGTCACCACCGACCTTGCCCAGACCCGGGAGCGCCTGCGCGAAGTAGAGGGCCGGCAGCAGGAGCCCGTGGCCATCGTCGGGATGGCGTGCCGGTTCCCGGGTGGGGTGTCGTCGCCGGAGGAGCTCTGGGAGCTGGTGGCGGCGGGCAGGGACGCGATCGGTGTCTTCCCGACGGACCGTGGCTGGCCCGAGGACGTGGTGGATCCGGATCCTGAGGCGGTCGGTAAGAGCGTCTCGGGTGAGGGCGGATTCCTCTATGACGCTGGTGAGTTCGACGCGGAGTTCTTCGGGATCAGTCCGCGTGAGGCCGTGGCGATGGATCCGCAGCAGCGGTTGCTGCTGGAGACGTCCTGGGAGGCGTTGGAGGGCGCGGGGATCGATCCGACGGGGCTGCGGGGCAGCGCGACGGGTGTGTTCGCGGGGCTCTTCTACCACGACTACCTGCCGTTCCACCCGGTACCGGAGGAGGTCGAGGGGTACCTCGGAACGGGCGGCATGGGGTCGGTCGCCTCGGGTCGGGTGGCGTATGCGCTGGGGCTGGAGGGTCCGGCGGTGACGGTGGACACGGCGTGTTCGTCGTCGCTGGTGGCGTTGCATCTGGCGTGTCAGTCGCTGCGTTCGGGTGAGAGCTCGCTGGCGCTGGCGGGTGGTGTGACGGTGATGTCGACGCCTGGGACGTTCATCGACTTCACCAAGCAGGGTGGTC
>NZ_JAFLNG010001208.1 GCF_017427025.1 Streptomyces sp. FH025 | reverse complement strand
TTCGCCGACCTCAGCCCGCTGCGCGACCACCCCGACTACCGCCGGGTCTGGTTCGGGCAGGCGGTGTCCTCCATAGGCCAGCAGATGACGGCCGTGGCCGTCTCCGTCCAGGTCTACGACCTCACCGGTTCTTCCTTCGCGACCGGCCTGGTGGGCCTGTTCTCCCTCTTCCCGCTGGTCGCCTTCGGCCTCTACGGCGGTGCCATCGCCGACACCGTCGACCGGCGCAAGCTGGGCCTGATCGGCTCGGCCGGCCTGGCCGCCGTCTCGGCCGTCCTCGCCGCCCAGGCCATCGCCGGCCTCGGCCTGGTGGCCGTCCTCTACGCCGCCGTCGCCGCCCAGGCCGGGTTCTTCGCCCTCAGCTCGCCCGCCCGCTCCGCGATGATCCCCAGGCTGGTCCCCAGCCACCAGCTCCCGGCGGCGAACGCGCTGAACACCGTCAGCATGAACCTCGGCCTCACCGTCGGCCCGATGATCGGCGGCGTCCTCATCGGCACCTACGGGGCCCAGGCCGCCTACCTGGTCGACACCGTCGCCTTCACCGGAACCCTCTACGCGATGTGGCGCCTGCCCGCCATGCGGCCGCTCGGCGACCGCAAGGGCCGCGCCTCCGTCCTCGACGGGCTGCGCTTCCTGCGGGAGCAGCCCAACCTGCGCACCAGCTTCCTCGCCGACCTGGCCGCGATGATCTTCGGCATGCCGCGTGCCCTCTTCCCGGCGATCGCGGTCACCTTCTACGGCGGCGACGCCCGTACCGTCGGACTGCTGGTCTCCGCCCCGGCCATCGGCGCCCTGATCGGCGCGCTCTTCTCCGGCTGGGTCGGCCGCATCCACCGCCAGGGCGTCGCCGTCCTCGCCGCCGTCTCCGCCTGGGGCCTCGCCATCGCCGCCTTCGGCGCACTCCACAACCTCTGGCTCGGCCTGGCCCTGCTCGCGGTGGCCGGCTGCGCCGACACCGTCAGCATGATCTTCCGCAACACGATGATGCAGGTCGCCGCCCCCGACGAGATGCGCGGCCGCCTCCAGGGCATCTTCATCGTCGTCGTGGCCGGCGGCCCCCGCCTCGGCGACTTCGAGTCCGGCGCCGTCGCCGCCCTCACCAACCCGGCCACCTCCGTGATCACCGGCGGCCTCGCCT
>NZ_JAFLNG010001207.1 GCF_017427025.1 Streptomyces sp. FH025 | reverse complement strand
GGTGACGGACCAGCCGAACTCCTGCGAGCCGGTCACGGTGCCGACCAGGGTGGCCTTGATCCTGACCACCGCGCCCGGCGCCAGGGTGCCGAGCTCGCAGCGCAGCGCCCCGGCGTCGCACTGCCCGATCGGGGTGGTCAGCCCGCCGAGCCGGGCGCCGGTCGGCACCGAGACCGTGAGCGCGGTTCCGGGCGAGGGGGCGGGGCCCTTGTTGGTGACGGTGACGACCACGTCGGTGCCGCCGCCGACGGGGACGGCGGGCGTCCGGCTCGGCGCGCCGAGCGCCAGGTCGACGGACTGCTGGACGGCGGGCTCCTTCTGGCGTCCCGGCATCCGCCAGTCGAGTTCGGTCAGCCTGCCGGTCGCGAAGTCGTAGATCTTGAGCCCCTCCCGTGCGTTCGGCGGCAGGTCCCGGCGGGAGGTGAGCACCAGCTGCGCGCCGTTCGCCGTCCAGGCGACGTCGCGGGGCTGGAAGGGGCCGTTGGAGCGGTCGGGCAGCGGCCGGGTGCAGGCGCCGGCGCCGAGCCCGGCGGGCAGGACCACGGCGCAGTCCTCGCCGGTGGGCGAGGTGACCACCACGCCGTCCTGCCGGTTGTTCCCACCGTCACCGGCCTTGCGGTTGAAGGCGATCCGGCGGCCGTCGGGCGAGAACACCGGGCTGTCGTCGATGACGTTGCAGGTGCCCGGGCAGATCGCCCGGCTCAGGTCGGTCTGCTGGGCGAGGTTGCCGGCGGTCACGGTCCAGATGTGCAGGTTGCCGGCGTTGCCGTTGACCACCGCCGTCCGGGAGAAGGCGATCAGCTTGCCGTCGGGGGACCAGAAGGGCTCACCGTCGGAGGCCCCCTGCTGGCCGGCGGGCGGTTGGACGGTGCCGACGATCGCCCCGGTGGCCACCTCGGCGACCAGGATCCTGCCCGGGCTGGCCGGCTCCTGGCCGCCGCCCGGGGAGCTGCGGCTGAACACCATCAGCCGGCCGTCCGGCGAGAGCGAGGGGTCGGTGTCCCGGTCGAGGGGGCCGCGCCCGGCGAGGTTCATCGGGTGCGGGTTGGAGCCGTCGGCGTCGGTCAGCCAGATCCGTTCGATCCGCCCGGCCGGCGAGTCCTCGTAGCGGGTCACCACGATCTGCCGGCCGTCGGGCGT
>NZ_JAFLNG010001206.1 GCF_017427025.1 Streptomyces sp. FH025 | reverse complement strand
CGCATCCCTCAGCGCCCTCGCCCTCACCGGCGCCGCAGTGGTCCCGGCCCACGCCGCCGCCACCGCCGTCCTGACCACCGGCGGCCCCACCGGGCCGGCCGTCTCCGTCGGCGACACCCTCACCGCGAGCCTGGTCTCCGGCACCGCCGCCACCTTCTACAGCAGTGCCACCGGGACCAGCGGCGTCAGCTGTGCCAGCTCCTCCTTCTCCGCGACCGTGACGTCCAACCCCGCCGCCCCCGGCAGCGCGGTCGAGCAGCTCAACACCCAGACCTTCGGCTCCTGCACGTCCAACGTCATCGGCGTGACGGGCGTGCGCAGCGTCACCGTCACCAGCCTGCCGTTCACCAACACGGTCAGCGACGCCGCGGGCTACCCGGTCTCGCTCACCCCCGGCTCGGCCGGCGTGATGGGCACCACCGTGGTGCTCAACACCATCCTGGGCAGCATCAGCTGCAACTACCAGAACAGCACCGGCATTTCGGGCACCGCCTCGAACACCGGCAACACCATCGGCTTCTCCCGCCAGGCGTTCACCCTGGTCTCCGGCCCGAGCCTGTGCTTCTCGACCGGCTACTTCAGCGCCACCTACGGCCCGGTCGCCGACAGCTCCGTCGCCGGCAGCCCGCTCCTGTACGTCAACTGACGCCCCCGGCACCACCGGAGGCAGACGAGCGGCGTACGGCCACCCGGCCGTACGCCGCCCCGCCGTGCGCGCTCGCTCACTCGCTCGCGGCTACGGCTTCAGCACGAAGAACGCCGTCATCATCACGCCAACGGCCAGGATCATCTGGTAGAAGACGCCCGGCGTCATGGCCTCGTCCTCCGACGCGCCCCTCGCCTTCGCCTCCATCAGCCGCCGGGCCAGCTTCCTGCGGTGGCCGACGATGCCCAGCGGGAACACCAGGACGAGCGTCGTGCACATCATCAGGACGGTCGCCGGCTCCCAGTGCTTCACCAGGTAGTGGAGGTACGCGAAGATCCCCACCACGACCGGCGCCAACGCCGTCCGCCACCGGTACTCCCGCGTGGGCATCGGCGGCACCAGCAACACCCAGTACAGCCCCATCGCCAGCGCCAGGATCCCCCACCACGTGGCCACATGCAGACCCAGTGGAGTCATGCCCCACCCCCCTCGTCA
>NZ_JAFLNG010001205.1 GCF_017427025.1 Streptomyces sp. FH025 | reverse complement strand
CGCCGACGACTACCTCATCTCCTCCGGCACCCTCGACACCCCCACCCTCAAGGCCGGCGGCTGGCGCATCACCACCACCTTCGACAAGCCCAAACAGGACGCCTTCGTCAAAGCCGTCCAAGCCGAACTCACCGACGAGCTCGACCCCAAGGCCCGCCCCACCACCGACACCGACGTCCGCGTCGCCGGCGCCTCCGTCGAACCCGCCACCGGCCGCGTCGTCGCCGTCTACGGCGGCCCCGACTACGCCAAACAGCCCTTCAACGACGCCCTCCGCCAGGACAACCAGATCGGCTCCACCTTCAAGCCCATCGACCTCGCCGCCGGCCTGCTCGCCCAACACGCCCCCGACGGCCGCCCCATCACCACCGAAAGCCGCTACGACGGCACCAGCGAACGCCCCGTCACCGGCGGCCCCACCCCGTACGCCCCGCCCAACGAGGACGACACCGACTACGGCAACATCACCCTGCGCTACGCCATGGTCAAGTCCGTCAACTCCGTGTACGCCCAGGAAGGCGTCGACGCCGGACTCGCCCGCGTCCGCGAGACCGCCGTCAAACTCGGCATCCCCGACAGCGTCCGCGGCATGGACCCGAACAACACCTCGATGACCCTCGGCACCGCCACCCCCAGCGCCCTCGACCTGGCCGGCGCCTACGCCACCCTCGCCAACCACGGCCAGGCGCACACCCCCTGGTCCGTCCTCAAGCTCGAACGCGCCGCCGGCGGCGCCGTCGACGTCCCCAAGACCCCCGACCACAAGGCCACCGACGCCGTCGACCGCAGCATCGCCGACTCCGTCACCGACGTCCTGCGCGACGTCATCAGCCCCCGCGGCACCGGCGCCGCCGCCCTCGACCTCGGCCGCCCCGCCGCCGGCAAGACCGGCACCACCGACTCCAACCTCTCCGCCTGGTTCGCCGGCTACACCCCCGAACTCACCACCGCCGTCGGCCTGTTCCGCGAGAACCCGAAGACCCACGCCAAGGAGTCCCTGTCCGGCACCGCGGGCCTCACCCGGATCAACGGCGGCGCCTTCCCCACCAGGATCTGGACCGCCTACACGACCGCCGCCCTCGACGGCACCCCCACCCAGCAGTTCGACCTCCAGACCGGCCGCGGCAACGCCGGCACCGAG
>NZ_JAFLNG010001204.1 GCF_017427025.1 Streptomyces sp. FH025 | reverse complement strand
ACTCCAACGCACCGACCGCGACAGCGCGTGCCACGCCCGGAACATCCTCGGCGCCCGACTCCGGCACGACCCGCGCCACCACGACCTCGGGAACAGCCTCACCGGCAGCAACGGCCTCCAGCAGCGCCGCCAGGCCGGCGTGCGCCTCGACGCCCGACAGCTCCTCCCCGAGCACGGCCCAACGGTCATCAGTCTCACCGGAGTTCACTGCCTGAGCCGGAACCCACTCCACCCCGAACAGGTCGTCCCGAGCCGGCACCGCAGCGGCCTCGAACGGCCGCAGGACCAGCGAGCCGACGGAAGCGATCAGCCCGCCCTCGGCGTCGGCCAGGACCAGCCCCACGCCGTCGCCCGTCCGCTCCGGAGTGACCCGGACCCGGGCCTCGACGGCACCCGTGGCGTGCAGGTTCACGCTCTCCCAGGAGAACGGGACCTCAAGCCTGTCGCGCCGTTCGCCCGTGCCCACGATCACGTGCAGGGCCGCGTCCAGCAGCGCCGGGTGCAGTCCGAACCCGGCCGCGCTCACGCCGTCCGGCAGCGCGACCTCGGCGAACAGCTCTTCGCCACGCCGCCAGGCCGCACGAATCCCCTGGAACGCGGGACCGTAGGCCAGGCCGCTCTCGGCCAGCGCCGGGTAGAACCCGTCGAGGTCGACGGCCTCCGCACCGGCCGGCGGCCACTGCGCGAGGTCCGCGTCACCGTCGACGGAGGTACCAGCGGAGATGTCGGCCGGAGCCAGAACACCCGTCGCGTGCCGGGTCCACTCCCCCTCGGTCGCCGCCGCCTCGGCCTGGGCGTAGACGGCCACCACACGGCGCCCGGACTCATCCGCCTCGTCCACCGTCACCTGCACCCGCACGCCACCCTGGGCCGGGAGCACCAGCGGCGACTCGATCAGCAGTTCCTCGACCCGGCCACAACCCGCCTCGTCACCGGCCCGGACCACCATCTCGACCAGCGCGGCCCCCGGAACCACCACCTGCCCGGCGACCACGTGATCCGCCAGCCACGGCTGTGCGGACAGCGACAACCGCCCGGTCAGCACCACACCACCACTGGCCGGCAACGCCATCGCCGCACCCAGCAGCGGGTGCCCCGGGGTCTCCAGACCGAGGTCCTCGGCACGGCTGCCCAGAGCCGGGGT
>NZ_JAFLNG010001203.1 GCF_017427025.1 Streptomyces sp. FH025 | reverse complement strand
CCCCGCCCGGCCGACCTCTGAGCCCCGGCCCGCCGACCTCCGGCCGATCTCCGAGCCGGCCGCACCGGCTGAACCGGCCGAACCCGCCCTCGGCCGACAGCACACGAAGCGGGCGCCCGACCCCGTCGGCCCGGGCGCCCCGCACCGACGCGCTACGGCCGCCCCATGTACGCCGGGTAGTAGCCGCTGCTGATCCTGGAGATCCGGACCCGCGTCCCGGGGTGAGCGGCCTCGACGTACCGGTTGTCACCCAGGTAGATCGCCACGTGCTGGATGCCGCGCTTGGTGCCGTTCGGCGACCAGAACAGCAGGTCGCCGCGGCGCAGCTCGCGCGCGCTGATCGGCGTGGTGGCCGCGTACTGGTCGTTGGCGATCCGCGGCAACTTGATGCCGCCGCGCCGGAAGGACTGCTGCACCAGGCCCGAGCAGTCGTACCCGTCCGGCCCGTTGCCGGCCGTCCGGAAGGGCTTGCCCACCTGGGCGAGCGCGTACTGCACGGCGGTCTCGACGTTGCGGTCCACCGCGACCCCGCCATTGGCCGAGCCGTGGGAGGAACTGGACCCCGGCCCTGCGGAGTGGTCCCCGGTGCGCGCCACGTACACGTCGTAGTGCGTGGTCCAGCGCCACTGCCCCTGGCTGTTCTTGTACCAGTACCGGGAGCCGTCCCACCCGGCATGCGCCGGAGCCCGCTCGGCGGCCGCGGGACTCACACCGGTGCCGAGGCCGATCACCCCGGCACCGACCGCGACCACGGCCGCCATGCCTATCCCCCGGCGGACCCGCGCGGCCCGCGAGGGGCGGACGGGCCCGCCGGAGCGGTCGGCGACGGGCGCGTGCCGCCCGGTCGGTTCGTCGGCGGCTTCCGTCGCCCCGGTGTTGACGGTGGTCATCCTGCTGACTTCCTTCACTGCTGCGAACGCACTGCTGCGAACGGCCGCCGGACGGGCGGCTGCGGAGACTGCTGCGGACACGCGGTACGCACCGGCGGCGCCGGTACGTACGGCTCGGCAGGGACCCGCCCGAAACGCCGCGGCCTCCGGCCGTACGACCGGAAACCACGGCGTCTCACCCGCGGATTCAGTTCTGCCTGCGTGTCACGTTAGGCACGCGTCCGCTCACGGCGCGCAGTGGAGTGCGCCAAAGG
>NZ_JAFLNG010001202.1 GCF_017427025.1 Streptomyces sp. FH025 | reverse complement strand
CTCCTCGCCCGTCCCGCCGCATGACGACGGCTCCGACCCGGGCGACCCGGACACCGACACCACCGACCCGGCGGCCGACCAGGCCCTGACCGGCACCGGCCTGGTCAGCCCGCTCGGACGCGACGGCCTCCGGCACGCGCTCGACCTCGCCGTGACCGAGCCGGTCACCGCCTTGCAGGCCGAATTCCGGCTCACCCCGGGCGAGTTGGCCCCCGGCAGCGGCTCCGCCTGGACGGACCTGCCGGGTGCCGTGGTGACCGTCCAGCAGGAGCGCGGCACCCTGGTCTACCGCTTCACCACCCAGCCCGGCACCGACGTCGGGCCCGGCCACTACACCTTCGTCGTGCGCGGCACCCGCCCCACCGACCCGGTCGGGCAGGTGCGCGGAGCGGCCCGGCCGGAGAGCTGGAACGCCTCCGCCTTCGGCATCGGCGATCCCCGGGCGGTCGCCGCGCTCGGCGGCTTCGGTCCGCTGCAGCCGCTGTCGCCCCAGCCTCAGCCCCAGCCGCTCTCCTCCCCGTCGCTCTCCTCCCAGTCGCTCTCTCCCCAGTCGCCGGCGCCCACGCGCCGCTGACCCGCCGCAGGAAGACCCCACCGCCGGACGGCTCGGCCCACCCGCCGGGCTCATCGCCGCACGCCCGTTCGTTACTGTGTGCAGCACCCGGCCCGGCGACCCCAGCGGCCCCGGCCCGGGCCGACGTTCCGCACCCGAGGAGGAGTCCGTGTCCACCGTCCTGACCCAAGGCGGCAACGCACCGCTGACCGCCGCGCGAGTGACCGTCGAGGTCACCGCGCCCAAGGCGCTGGACGTCTCCGGTCTCCTGCTGACCGACGCCGGAAAGGTCCGCTCGGACGCCGACTTCGTCTTCTTCAACGCCCCGCACGGCCCCGGCGTCAGCCTCCGCCCCGCCTCGGCCGGCGCTCCGGACGCGATCACCGTCGACACCCCGGCCGTCCCGGCCGGCATCAGCAAGATCGTGGTCACCGCCAGCCCCGCCGACCAGTCCTCCACCTTCGCCGGGATCGAGCCCACCGCCACCGTCCGCGACGCCGACACCGGCGCCGTGCTGGTCACCTTCACTCCGCCCCGACTGGGCCTGGAGACCGCGCTGATCGTGGTCGAGGTCTACCGGCGGGGCGGCGCC
>NZ_JAFLNG010001201.1 GCF_017427025.1 Streptomyces sp. FH025 | reverse complement strand
CATGGGTGGTCCCTGGTCCGGAGGGCGCCCGGAGGTGGTGGCCGTCCGGGTGTCGGCGCGCGTGCCGAGGGGCTCGGCACGCGGGGGCTCAGTGGGCGGAGCCGAGGGCGGCGCGGATGGCCTCGCCGGCCTGCCGCGTGGTCGCGGCCGGGTCGGCGCCGGCGACGATGCTCGCCTCGGCCTGGCCGAGCGGTCCCCAGGTCGCGTTCATCGCGGGGATCGTCGGCAGCGGCTGGCCGCCCGCCCCGGCCTGCGCGAGGGAGCCGATGTCCGGGTCCTTCGCGGACGCCTTCGCGAGCGCGGAGGTCAGCGCGGGCGGCTCCGGCGAGGCCTGGTAGATCTCGCGCAGCAGGAACTCCTGGGCCAGCGGCAGGTTCCTGGCCTTGGCGGAGAGGTAGAAGCTCTGCACCCCGATGAACGGGCGGGCCCGGCCCTTGCCCGCCCACCCGGGCACGGCCGAGATCGCGTAGGGCACCCCGGCCTGCTTGAGCTGGCCGAGCGCCCAGGGCCCGGCGACCAGGAACGGTGTCTTGCGCCCGGTGAACAGCGCGATGGCGTTGGTGTCCACCGAACGGTTGAACAGCCCGGCGCCCTTCTCCCCGTACTGCTTGAACAGCTCGCCGGCCGCGATCGAGCCCGGTCCGCCGATCCCGAGGTCGGCGGTGTCATAGCCGCCGTCCGCCTTGGCGGCGAACAGGTAGCCGCCGGCCGAGGTGAACAGCGGCTGCAAGGCGTACGCGTTGCCCTGCTGGCCGATCGGCAGGGCGAGCGGGAGCTCGCTCTTCCCGTCCTTGACGGCGCCCTGCCCGGCGGCGGCCAGGTCCTCGAAGGTGGTGGGCGCGTTCGGCGCGGTCGTCGCCGGCAGCGACCTGATGGCCCTCGGCGTCACCCAGGCCGCCCGCGAGGCCGGCCGCTCGGTGCCGGGCGACCTCTCCGTGGTCGGCTACGACGACTGCTACCTGGCCGCCCACAGCAATCCGCCGCTGACCACCGTGCGCCAGCCGATCCAGGAGATGGGCGCGGCCGTCGCCGAGGCCCTGTGGCGCCAGCTGGAGGGGCACGGCGGCCAGGTCAGGGACTACCTGTTCACCCCGGAGCTGGTCGCCGGCGAGTCCACCGGCCGACTGCGGCACGGCTGACCCGACGCCGAGGGCCGG
>NZ_JAFLNG010001200.1 GCF_017427025.1 Streptomyces sp. FH025 | reverse complement strand
ATCGCGCAGAGCAGCTCCTCCTCGCGGCCGCGCGGGGCGCGGGTCGAGGTGGCGTACGCGGGGGCGGGCAGGGCTCGGCGGTCGAGTTTGCCGTTGGCGGTCAGCGGCAGCGCGGGCAGCGTGACCACGGCGGCCGGGACCATGTACTCGGGCAGCCGCTCGGCGGCGAACTCCCTGAGTGTGGAGGTGAGTTCGGTGTTCGAGGGGTCGACGGGCACGACGTAGGCGACCAGTCGCTGGTCGCCGGGCCGGTCCTCGCGGGCGACGACGGCCGCCTCGGCGACCAGCGGGTGCCGGTCGAGGACGGTCGCGATCTCACCCAACTCGATCCGGAAACCGCGCAGTTGGATCTGCTCGTCGGCGCGGCCCAGGTACTCCAGGGTGCCTCCCCCAGCGCCCCCAGCCTGGCGGCTGGGAGGTGCCCCCACCGGCCGGGGGGACCCCCATGGGCGCCACCGGCCGAGGTCGCCGGTGCGGTACATCCGGGTGCCGTCCGCCTCGAAGGGGCAGGCGACGAAGCGTTCGGCGGTCAGCGCGGGCCGGTTGAGGTAGCCGCGGGCGAGGCCGGGACCGGTGACGTACAGCTCGCCGGGCACCCCGGCCGGGACCGGCCGCAGGGCGCCGTCCAGCAGGTACACCCGCAGGTCGGGGATGCCGCGCCCGATCACGCTGCCGCTCCCGGCGGCGGCCGCGGCGGCGTCCAGCTCCTGGTACGAGACGTGCACCGTGGTCTCGGTGATGCCGTACATGTTGACCAGCCGGGGGGCGTCCTCGGCGTGCCGGGTGTACCAGTCGGTGAGCTTGCCGAGGTCCAGCGCCTCGCCGCCGAACACCACCGTGCGCAGGGCGAGTTCGCGCGGGTGCTCGGCATCGGCGCGCATCAGCTGGTAGAAGGCGGAGGGGGTCTGGTTGAGGACGGTGACCCGCTCGGCGGCGAGCAGTTCCAGGAAGGCGTCGGGGGAGCGCGAGACGTCGTACGGGACCACGACCAGCCGGCCGCCGTGCAGCAGGGCGCCCCACAGCTCCCAGACGGTGAAGTCGAAGGCGATCGAGTGGAACAGCGTCCACACGTCCTCGGGCCCGAAGCCGAACCAGTGCTCGGTGGCGTCGAGCAGCCGGACCACGTTGCGGTGCGGCACCACGACGCCCTTGGGGCG
>NZ_JAFLNG010000120.1 GCF_017427025.1 Streptomyces sp. FH025 | reverse complement strand
GACGGGGTGCCTGCTGCGCAGGGGTCTGCGCGCGGCGGTGTTCGTCGTGGTCGGCGTCGGCGTGGCCGTGGGGGCGGCGACGGTGCTCAAGCACGTGGTGGGGCGCACCATCCACGGCGGCGGGAACCTGTCGTACCCGAGTGGGCATACCGCCTTCTTCACCGCGCTCGCCCTCGCGGTGGCGATGGTCGTGGCGCGCGGCCGAGGACGATGGGGGGTCGGCCTCGGCCTCGGTGTGGCGCTGGCGGCCGGCGCCGCCATGGGCTGGGCGCAGGTCACGCTGGGCGCGCACTACCCGACCGACGTGCTCGGCGGCTGGTGCACCGCGCTGGCGGTGGTGCCGGCGACCGCTTGGCTGGTCGATCGGGTAGTGAGAGTAGTGAGAGTAGTGAGATGACGTTTCGTCAGGCGAGGCGGCGGAACACGGGTTTCACCGGCCGCCCGGCCATCCAGGGGGTGGGGTCGGCGGCGTCCAGTGCCTTCCGGTACACGGCACACGCCTGGGCCACCACCTCGATGGTGCGGTCGATGTCGGTGTCGTCGAGCGCGCTACTCACCACGAACGAGGGGGCCAGCACCCCGCCCGCGAGGAGCCGGCGCAGGAACAGGGTGCGGTACTGCTGCGAGGGCTGCCGGTTCTCGTCGAGGGTGGCGAAGACCAGGTTGCTGGCCCGGCCCCGGACGAGGACGTGGTCGCCGACGCCCATGCCGGCCGCGGCCTCGCGGACACCGGTGGCCAGCCGCTCGCCGAGGGCGTGCAGCCGCGCGGTGGTGCCCTCCTCGACGTAGGTGGTCTGCACGGCCATCGCGGCGGCCAGCGAGTGGGTTTCCGCTCCGTGCGTGGTGGACAGCAGGAACACCCGGTCGTCGGAGTGGCGCAGCCCGCCGCGCTCCATCAGGTCGCGGCGCCCGGCGAGCGCGGAGACGGCGAACCCGTTGCCCAGGGCCTTGCCGAAGGCGGAGAGGTCGGGGACGACGCCGTACAGGCCCTGGGCGCCCGCCTCGGACCAGCGGAAGCCGGTGATCATCTCGTCGAAGACCAGGACGCAGCCGTGCCGGTCCGCCAGCTCGCGCAGGCCGGCGAGGTACCCGGGTGGCGGCTCGGTGTGGCCGGCGGGTTCGAGGATCAGGCAGGCGACCTCGCCCCGGTACCGGGTGAGCAGTTCCTCCGTGGCGGCCAGGTCTCCGTAGGGGAACGCCACGGTGAGCTCGGTGGTCGCCGCCGGGACGCCGGCGGACATCGGCGTGGTGCCGATGAACCAGTCGTCGACGGAGAAGAAGGGGTGGTCGGCGCAGATGGCCACCCGCGGGCGCCCGGTGACGGCGCGGGCGAGCCGTACGGCGGCGGTGGTGACGTCGGAGCCGTTCTTCGCGAACTTCACCATCTCGGCGGTCGGCACCGTGTCCAGGAAGCGTTCCGCGGCCTCGGCCTCCACGATGGACGGCCGGACGAAGTTGCTCCCGCGGTCGAGTTCCCGTCGTACCGCCTCCAGCACGCGCGGGTGGGCGTGGCCGAGGCTGACCGAGCGCAGGCCGGAGCCGTACTCGATGTAGCGGTTGCCGTCGACGTCCCAGACGTGGGCGCCGCGGCCGTGGCTGATGACCGGGGCCAGGCCCTCCGGGTACTGGTCGTCGCCCTTGGCGTAGGTGTGCGCGCCGCCGGGGATCACGGCGTGCAGCCGCTCGTTCGCGGCCCGGGACTCGGGGAGGTGGAATTCTTCGGCGGATTCTTCGGCGAATTCCTCGGTGGTCATGCGGATCCTCACTTCTCCTTCGGCCGAAGGGCCTCGACAGGGGCATCGGCAAGGGCCTCGGCGAGGCTCGGCGCCTCCCGGTCCCGCTCGGACATCGAGGTGACCGGCAGCGGCCAGGGGACGGCGAGCTCCGGGTCGTCGAAGGCGATCGTCACGTCCTCGGCCGGATCGTGCGGACGGTCGATCTGGTAGGAGACGTCGGCGGTCTCGGTCAGCGCCTGGAAGCCGTGCGCGCACCCGGCGGGGACGTACACGGTGACCTGCGTGTCGCCGGACAGCTCGAAGAAGGCCAGGTTCCGGTAGGTCGGCGAGTCCGGCCGCAGGTCCACGACGACGTCGAAGACCTCGCCGTACGAGCAGCGCACCAGCTTGGCCTCCCCGGCGCCGGAGCGCAGGTGCAGTCCGCGCAGCACGCCGCCGGCCGAGCGGGACACGCTGTGCTGGACGAAGGCCGCCGGGTCGAGGCCCACCGAGCGGAGCACGTCGGCGTCGAAGGTGCGGCAGAAGAAGCCGCGTTCGTCGGCGTACGGCGTCGGTTCGAACAGGTACGCGCCGGCGATCGCCGGGACTTCGGTCGCTTTCACGGAGCCTCCCGCAGGGCTTGGGCATGGGCCTTGTCGGCCGCCGGGAAGAGGACGGCGGTCAGGGCGGTGAACTGGTCTTCGAGCTGTCGGGCGGCGGCCTGGTTCCGCTCGGTCAGGGTCCGTCGCAGCTCCGCCGAGTGCTTCTCCAACTCCCGGAACTGTTCGAGGAGTCGGTCGGCGTCGACCTCGCGGGCGGGGTGGCGGTACTCGCCCAGCCCCATCCGGGCCATCAGCGCGTCGCTCTTGGCCGCGTAGCTGAGCGCGAGCGTCGGTGTGCCGGCCTTCAGCGCGCAGATCAGGTTGTGGTAGCGGGTCGCCACCACGGTGTCGGCGGCCGCCGCCTCCTCCATCAGGTCGGCCAGTGAGGTCGTCTCGGCGGCGGTGACCAGCGGCGAGTCCACCGCGTCGAGGATCGCGGCGACCACCGGCGCGTCGACCCCGTCACCGGTGAGCAGGCGGACCGGCCGGCCGTCCTCGACCAGCGCGCGGACGAAGCGGGTCGTCCCGTCGAGGTAGCGCCGGTGGATCTCCTCGGCCCGGGCGCGGTCGTCGTTGCCGCCGTGGAAGGCCATGACGCCGACGCAGACCGGGCCCGGCGAGCCGGAGGGCGCGTTCCCCCGTGGCGTCGGAAGAGCGAAGGCGAGGTCCGGGTAGACCTCGTCGCGCGCGGTGTCCACGCCCATCGCCCGCATCGCGTCGCGGGACGGGGTGTCCCGGTACGACCGGTACGCGGCCAGCCGCGCCGACCAGCGCACCAGGGCCCGGACCGGCCGGTCGCGGATCTCGGCGGCGCCGACGCTGACCAGCGCCACCCGGGTGCCGAACAGCCGACCGGACGCGCAGAGCAGGAAGAGCGCGTACGGGAAGCCCCACGGTCGCAGCGGCAGCGTGGCCTCCAGGACGCCCATGCCCGGCACGATCACCACGTCGTGGCGGCGTACCCAGGCGGCGGTGCGGACGGCGTCGACGAGTTTGCCCAGGCCCTTGCCCGCGATCGCGCCCGCCCGCGACGCGGTCCGGTACTCCCCGCCGTACCAGTGCAGCCTCGTCGCGGGGATCCGGTACCGGGCCGTGACGACCTCGGGGCCGCCGCACAGCGCGTCCACGACCGCCTCCGGGTGTTCGGCCCGGAGGTGGCCGAGCACGGCCTCCAGCGACCCGTCGTTGCCGAGGTTGCCGGAGCCGAGCAGGCCGAACACTCCGACGCGCACCGGGGTTCGGCCGGCGGACGTCATGCCCGCCTCCCCTCGCGTCCGGCCACGAGGGCGTCGAGGGAGACGGCGAGCTCGGCCGGCACGACGGGGGCCCGGTCCTCGACCCGCTCGCTGGCGCCCGGCCGCGCCCGGCTGGTCATCCAGGAGGCCAGGTGGCCGTAGCAGGCGCGCCGGTCCCGCGCGGACAGCGGCGCCCGCCGGATCGCCGCGACGAAACCCCAGACGTACTCGGCGAGCAGCCGGGGCGTCGGGTGCAGCAGGCCCGCCCGGCGCGGGTCCAGGTTGACGCACCGGGAGCGCTTGGAGGGGTTGGCCCGTTCGGCGCGGGTGGGGTGGTCGCGGCGGAAGTACAGCAGCTCGGGCACCTGGTGGAAGGGCCCGTGCAGGCCGATCTCGGTGACGAAGGTGCGGTCCGCGTGGTGGTAGCTGTCGTGCGGTTTGACCCGGCGCAGCACGTCGGCCCGCATCACCCCGTAGAAGTCGTCGCCGCCGGGCTCGAACAGCATGCTGCGGAAGCGCACCGGCGCGGACGGCGAGTCGGTGGCGAGGCCGTACTCGTAGGGGACCTTCACCTTGCCGTCGCCGTCGATGACCGCCTGGCCGGAGTGGGCGAGGATCACGTGGGGCTGCTCGTCGAGCGCCTCCACGCAGCGCCGCAGCAGGTCCCGGGCGTACAGGTCGTCGTGCGAGGCCCACTTGAACAGTTCGCCGCGGCACTGGGTGAACACGTAGTTGTGGTTCGGCGCGGCGCCGACGTTGCGGGGCAGCCGGATGTAGCGGATGCGCGAGTCCCGTGCGGCGTACTCGCGGCAGATGTCCTGGGTCGCGTCGGTCGAGGCGTTGTCGGAGATGACCAGCTCGAAGTCCTCGTAGGTCTGGCCGAGCAGGGCGTCGAGCGATTCGGCGAGGTACTCCTCGCCGTTGTAGACGGGCAGGCCGATGCTCAGCCGGGGAACGGCGGTCATGTGGTCCTCACTTCGGGAACGGGATTGCGGTGGTGCTCGCGCAGGGCGGCTCGCAGTTGCAGCCACCACAGGGCCGAGCCGCAGGCGGTGGCGGAGGCGACGCCCCAGGCGGAGCCGACCGTGCCGGCCAGGGCGGCGCCGCCGAGCCCGCCGCCGAGGTAGCAGGCGGAGGCGAAGAGTTGGCAGCGCAGGCTGCGCCGGGCCGCGGCGAGCGCGCGCAGCCCGGCCGCCGCGCCGCTGCCGAGACCGGCGCCGGCGACGCCGAGGGTGGCGGGCACGATGAGCCGGGAGGCGGAGTGCCAGACGTCGCCGAGGACGAGTTCGCCGAGGCGGTCCGGCATCAGCAGCAGCGCCGCGCCCCACAGCAGGGCGGCGGCGGCCTGCCCGCCGCCCAGCTGGAGGCAGAACCGGCCGAGTCGCTCGGGGGTCTGCCGCAGCACCCGGGCCGCCTCCGCGACGGTGACCAGCGACAGCCCCATCAGCAGGGCCAGGAACGGGCCGAGCAGGAGCTCGGCGCCCCGCACCGCGCCCACCGCGCCGACCCCGGCGATCGCGCCGAGCCCGTACGCCCGCAGCTGGCTCGCGCCGCTGAGGCTGACGTTCTCGACGAGGTAGCGGCTGCCGAGGTCGCGCTGCTCGCGCAGCCAGCCGCGGGCCTGGGTCAGCCGGGGCCGGATGCCGGACTGGAGGAAGCCGTACCCGGCCGCTGCCGCGGCGGCGGCTCCCCAGGCCAGCACGAAGGCGGCCACGGTGCCGACCCGGGCCGCCACGACCATGGCCGGGACGAGCGCGACGCCCTGGACGAGGTCGTTGGCGAACGCCTTCCGCCCGGTGCCGGCGGCGAAGAACGCGAACCGCCGGGAGTCCTGGAGCAGCAGCGCCGGCAGGGCGACGCCGAGGCAGGCGAAGGCCGTCCCCACGTCACCGCCGAGGCCGAGGCCGACCAGCAGGCACAGGGTGCCGAGGGTGGAGCCGACGGCGAGAGCGGTCCCCGAGGACCGGGCCGCCGCCGCGCGCCAGAGCGCGTCCGGTACGCCGCTGAACCGCACCATGAGCGGGTCGGTGGCCAGCCCGCGGGAGACGTTGAGCACCACGCCGTAGGTCAACCAGGCGAGGCTGAACACGCCGAACGCGTGGACCCCCAGCTCGCGGGCGACGTAGATGCCCACCGCGAAGTTGATCATGCTGGTGACCGCCTGGTCGGCCAGCCCCCAGGACACCCGGCCGAGGACGCCCCGCTTGCCGGTCCGCTTGCCGGTCCGCTTGCCGGTCCGCTTGCCGGTCCGCTTGCCGGTCCGCCCGGCTTCCCCGGGCGGACCGGCCGCCGTCGTCTCCACCCCCTCGGTGGTCATCGGCGTCACGCCTTGATCAGCCCGGCGCCCTCCAGGGCGCCGGCCGCGACGGCGACGGTGTCGAACGGCAGCCCGGACCGTTCGGCGACGTCCAGCAGGCTGTGCTCGCCGTCGGACATGCTGAGCACCCAGAGCATGGCCAGCTGGGCCTGCTTGGCGTCGCTGCGCCCGCCGAGCGAGTCGTACAGCCCGCGCCGACCCAACTGCGGCTCGCCGTACGGGCTGAGGTTGACGTACCTGCGGTTGCGGTCGAGGACGGCGAAGGCCTCGCGGCAGACCGCGAGGGTGTCCTCCATCGCCTCCGGCTTGACGAACTCCGGGTTGTCCGCCGAGGTGTGGTACTCGGGGTACCCGGCGTACGGGGTCCGGGTGAGCGAACCGACGCCGAGGTCGAACCCGGGCGAGCAGTACTGCCGCTCGTCGTAGCCGTACGGGGTGAACTCGGTGACGTGGTGCGGGCGTTCGGAGGCGAGCAGCACGTGCCGCAGCACCCGGTCGATCTCCGCGTCGCCGCGCCTGCTCTGCTTGTACGTCAGCCGGCCCGAGTCGCCGGCGCAGGCCAGCACCAGCCCGTGCTTGACCCGCTCCACCCGCTCCCGGTTGCGGGCCAACCAGGTGATCGCCCCGATGGTGCCGGGCGCGAAGATGAACCGGTAGGTGTAGTACGGCTCCCGCTCGGCCAACTCGCGCGCCAGGTACGTCGCGACCGCGATGCCCGCCAGGTTGTCGTTGGCCAGCGACGGGTGGCAGACGTGGCAGGAGATGATCACCTCGTCGGCGACCTGCCCGGGGACGACGTGTTCGGCGTAGGTGAGGTGGCCGTCCGCGAGAGTGGAGTCGATGCGCACCTCGTACTCGCCCTCCGGCAGCGCGTCCAGGGTCTCCTGGGCCAGGCAGAACCCCCACTGCGGCGCGTAGTAGCTGGTGCGGTACGGCACCAGGGTCGGCTGGTCCGGCAGGGTGAAGAGGTGTGCGCGCAGCTCGCTCAGCGGCATGGTCGCCGCCACCGGCACGCTGTAGCCGAGCACGTGCAGGCTGGACGCGGCGAAGTCGACGACCCGGTTGCCGGCCGCGTCGGCGACGTACGCGTCGCGGATGTTCCACTCCTGCGGCACCGTCCAGTCGAGCACCCGCGTGCCGGTGGGCACCTCGTGCACCTGGAGCGGGAGGTACTCGCCGACGATGTCCAGGGTGGCGCGCACCCCGTCGCCGGTGATGCTCCGGCAGAGCGGGTACAGCCGCTCGACCAGCGCGTGCATCTCCTCGCCGAGCCCGGTCATCGGCGCCTGCGCAGGGTGTCGTCGACGGTGCCGGCCTCGGTGGCGGAGCGCAGTACGGCGAGCCGGGTGAAGCGCTGCTCGAAGCTCTCCCGGGTCAGCTCGAACTTCCGGTAGGCGTCGGCGAGTTCGAGCGCGCCCCGCTGCACCGTCCACTCGCAGTCGAAGCCGGGGATCGCGGCGCGGAACCGGGAGAAGTCCACCCGGTACGACCGGGGATCGGCCCCGCTCTCCCCCGTGATCCGGACCTTCGAGCCCTCGACCGCCTCGGCGACCTGCTCGGCGATCTCGGCGACCGTCACGTTGTTGACCTCGCTGCCGATGTTGAAGGCCCGGTCGTGCACCGCCTCCCGGGGCGCGGTCAGCGCGGCGGCGAAGGCCCGGGCGATGTCGGCGGCGTGCACCAGCGGGCGCCACGGGGTTCCGTCGGAGAGCACCAGCACCTCGCCGGACAGCAGCGCGTGGCCCACCAGGTTGTTCAGCACGATGTCGGCGCGCAGCCGGGGCGAGTAGCCGAAGGCGGTGGCGTTGCGCAGGTACACCGGGGTGAAGTCGTCGTCGGCCAGCTCGTGGAGGTCGTCCTCCACCCGTACCTTGGACTCCGCGTACGGCGTCACCGGGCGCAGCGGGGCGTCCTCGGTCACCAGGTCGTCGCCGCCGGCGGCGCCGTAGACCGAGCAGGTGGAGGCGTACAGGAAGCGCCGCACCCCGGCGTCGCGGGCGAGTTTCGCCAGCCGTACGGAGGCGTGGTGGTTGATGTCGTAGGTGAGGTCCGGGGCCAGCGAGCCCAGCGGGTCGTTGGAGAGCGCGGCCAGGTGGATCACGGCGTCCACCCCGGCCACGTGCTCGGCCGTGACGTCGCGCAGGTCCACCCGCCGCCCCGGCGGGTCGGCGGGCGTCGGGCCGAGGACGCAGTCCGCGAACAGGCCGGCGTCCAGCCCGAGGACCTCGTGCCCGGCCTCGGCGAGGACCGGGGCCATCACGGTGCCCAGGTAGCCCTGGTGTCCGGTCAGCAGTACGCGCATGGTTCAACCCCCCAGGTTGAGAACGAGTTTGGTGACGGCGAACGCCTCGGCGTAGCGCGCGTGGCATTCGATGCCGCGGATCCGGGCGAGGCCCAGGAAGGCCTCCCGGTCGTACCAGGGCCGGTGCCGCTGCGAGGGGTAGTGCTCCTGCAACAGCCGCACCTTCTGTTCGGCGACCTCCGGTGGCAGCGGCTGGTACGCGACCGGGCGGCCGAGGTCGCCGTCCCACTTGACGATCTCGTAGCCGAGCACCAGGTGGTCGCGGAACGCGGTGGTGACCAGCTTCGCCAGGCCGCGGTGGTCCTGGTGCGCGTCCTCGGTGCGCGGTGCGAGGACCAGGTCCGGCTCGGTCCGCGCGCGCAGTTCCTCGACCGCGGCCTTGGCCTCCTCCCAGTGCGCGGGCAGGTGGCCGTCCGGCGACTTGAGGACGGTCAGGCGCAGTTCGGCGCCCGGGCAGAAGGCGGCGAGCGCGGCCCGCTCCTCCTGCTCCCGTTCGCCGCCACCGCCGGAGAGCACCAGCGCATCAACGCGGACGCCCGGCTGTGCCAGGCACATCGTCAGCAGCGTGCCGCCGGCGCCGATGGCGATGTCGTCGCAGTGCGCCCCCACCGCGACGATCCGCTCCGGGCGCCCGGCCCCGAGCCGGATCACGCGGTCCTCACCCCGGCGCCGTCCCGCTCCCACACGGCCCACGGGCGGTCGCCCCGGGTGTAGGCGGCGTCGAGCGCGGCCCGCTCCTTCACGGTGTCGGTCGGCTTCCAGAAGCCCCGGTGCTGGTGGGCCACCAGTCGGCCGTGCTTGGCCAGTCCCGCGCATCCGTCGGCGACCAGGTCGCCGTTCTCCGGGATGTGGTCGAAGACCTCCTGGCGGAGCACGAAGTAGCCGCCGTTCTCCCACAGCGGCATGTCGCTCACCGCGGTGATGCCCCCCACCAGGCCGTCCTCGCCCAACTCCACGCAGTGGAACGAGGACTGCGGCGGCACCACCAGCATCGACGCACCGGCGTCGCGTACGGCGAACCGGTCGATCATCTCCGGCAGCGGGGCGTCGGTGAGCACGTCGGCGTAGTTGGCGAGGAACATCTCGTCGCCGTCCAGGTGGTGGCGCACCCGGCGCAGCCGCTCGCCGATCGGCGACTCGATGCCGGTCTGCGCGAAGGTGATCGTCCAGGAGGCGATGTCGGTGGACAGCAGTTCGGCCTTCCCGCCCCGCAGCACGAAGTCGTTGGAGGTCGTCTCCTCGTAGTCGAGGAAGAACCGCTTGATGTGGTGGGCCCCGTACCCGAGGCACAGGATGAACTCGGTGTGCCCGTAGTACGCGTAGTAGCGCATGACGTGCCAGATCAGCGGGCGCGGGCCGACCATCGCCATCGGCTTGGGCACGTCGTCGGACGCTCCGCTGCGCATGCGCAGCCCGTAACCGCCGCAGAACAGGACGACCTTCACGGCTTGACCTCGACAATGCTCAGTTCCGGGATGGGGAAGACCAGTCGGCCGCCCCACTCGTGCACGAAGGACAACTGCTCGGTCAGCTCGGCCCGCAGGTTCCACGGGAGGACGAGCACGTAGTCGGGCCGGTCGGTGCTGATCCGCTCGGGCGGCAGGATCGGGATGCGGGTGCCCGGGGTGAACCTGCCGTGCTTGTAGGGGTTGCGGTCGACGGTGTACGGGAGCAGGTCGGGCCGGATGCCGCAGTGGTTGAGCAGGGTGTTGCCCTTGCCCGGGGCGCCGTAGCCGACGACCGTCTCGCCGCGCTCGGCCGCCTCGATGAGGAACTTCAGGAGGTCCCTGCGCACCTTGGCCACCCGGGCGGAGAACTCGGTGTACCCGGACAGCTCCTGGAGCCCGGCGGCCTTCTCCCGGTCCAGCACCTCGGCGACCCGCCGGGTCGGCTCGCCGGCCGCCTCGGTCGGCCGGGCCCACAGCCGGATGGAGCCGCCGTGCGTGGGCAGCAGTTCGACGTCCACGAGTGCGAGGCCGCCGCTCGCCAGCGCCCGGGTCGCGGACGCGACCGTGTAGTACTGGAAGTGCTCGTGGTAGATGGTGTCGTACTGGTTCTCCTCGATCAGGGTCAGCAGGTGCTGCACCTCGATGGAGACCCAGCCGTCGTCGGCCACCAGGGCGCGCAGCCCCCGGGTGAACCCGACCACGTCGGGGATGTGCGCGTACACGTTGTTGGCCACGACCAGGTCCGCCGGGCCGTGCTCGGCGCGGACGGCCGAGCCGGTGGCCGGGTCCAGGAACTCCGTGAGCGTGGGCACACCCGCCTCCCGCGCCGCGGCGCCGACGTTCACCGACGGTTCGATACCGAGGCAGCGGATCCCCCGCTCCACCACGTGCCCGAGCAGGTACCCGTCGTTGCTCGCGACCTCGACCACGAAGGCGTCGGGGCCGAGGCCCAGCCGCCGGACGGCGCCGTCGACGAACGTGCGGGCGTGCTCCACCCAGGAGGTCGAGTAGGAGGAGAAGTACGCGTACTGCGTGAACGTCTCCTCCGGCGTGATCAGCGGGGGGATCTGCGCGAGCCAGCAGTCGGTGCAGACCCGCAGGTGCAGCGGGTACGCCGGCTCCGGCCGGTCCAGTTGGTCCGCGGCGAGGAAGCTCTCGCACGGCGGGGTCGCCCCCAGGTCGACGACGCTCCCCATCGCCGCCGAGCCGCAGAGTCGGCATCGTGTCATTGACCGTCCCCATCCCGGCCCGCGCGGACGCCCCGCCGCGAGCCCTCGTTTCCGTTTCCCACCGGTGGCGCGCCGTTCGCGCCGCCGGGCCGCACCGCGATCGCGGTGCGGTACCCCTCCACCAGGCGCTCCAGCCCGACGGCCGGGCTGAACCGCTGCTCGTAGCGGAGCCGGGCCGCCCGGCCCAGCTCCTGGTTGCGGTCCGGCTCGGCCGTGATCCGGCGCAGGCAGGACGCGAGCGAGGCCGCCTCGCCCGGCCGGTGCAGCAGCCCGGTCACTCCGTCCTCGACCAGCTCGACGAAGCCGCCGTGACCGGCGGCGACGGCCGGGACCTTCGCCGCCATCGCCTCCGCGACCACCAGGCCGAACGTCTCCGGGGCCATCGAGGGGGCCACCACGGCGACCGACCGCGCGACGGCCTGCCGGCACTGGGCCGGGTCGTACAGGCCGACGTAGCGCACGTCGTCCCGGCCCGCCGCCCAGGCCGTCACCTCGGCCTCCAGCGGCCCCGCGCCGGCGAGCACGAGCGGCACACCGACACCGCCGTCCGCCGCGATCGCGTCCCACGCTTCCATGAGCAGCCGCACGCCCTTGGACTCCGCGAGCCGGCCGAGGAAGAGCAGGTGCTCGCCGGCGCCCTCGCGGCGGGGGCCCGGGTCGGGCACGAAGTTGTGCTTCACCATCAGCCGCTCGGCCGGCATGCCGGACCGCACCAGGAGGTCGCGCTGCGCCGCGGAGATGCAGAAGAACCGCTCCACGCCGGACCACCACCGCCGCCGGTTGACCGACAGGCTGACCGCCAGCGGCACCGTCGCCAGCCGGGAGCCGCGGTAGCAGCCGTGCCGGACGGCGGGCAGCGCGGCCACCGACCCGACGCACTCGGTGCACTTCCGGCCGTCCCGGTGCAGCGTGCCCGGCGGGCAGACCTGGGCGTAGTTGTGCAGCGTGGCGACGACGGGCACGCCGACGTCGGCGCAGGCGGCCAGCACCGCCGGCGACACGAGCGGGAAGACGTTGTGGACGTGCACCACGTCCGGCCGCTCGGCGCGCAGCCGGGCCGCGAGCTTCGCGCGGACCGCGGGGTTCCACGGCACGAGCAGCGGCACCGCGGCCTTGCCGAGCAGGGACCGGGCGGCGATGTCGTCGCTGCGCCGCTCGAACAGCTCGACCCGGTGGCCGGCCGCGCGCAGCAGCGCCACCTCCTCGTCGACGACCCTGTTCTCCCCGCTCGGCTGCGCCGAGGAGTAGCGGTTGTGCACCACGAGGACGTGCATGGTCAGGTCACCTCCCGGTTCCGGTCCCGGCGCGGGATGCGTCGTCGCGGGACTGCGCGCGTTGTCAAGGGCGTTGGCGAGGACGTTGGCAGGGGCGTGGTCAGGGGTGTCGTCAAGGGCGTGGCCTCAGCGGGCGTCGCGAGCAGCGCGGCAGCCAGGGCCAGGTGCAGCAGGTACGGCGAGGCGTCGCCGAGCCCGGCCTCGGTGTAGGACGACATCGCGACGTAGGTGATCAGGTAGATCGCGCAGGCCCTCGACAGCGACGGTGGACGCAGCAACGCGACCCCGCCCAGCGCGAGGAGGACCGCCGCCACGACGGCGATGCCGAGCAGACCCTGTTCGTTGTAGACGGCCAGCCAGCTGTTGTCGATCGGCAGCCCGCCGAACGACTTGTCGCCCAGGCCGATGCCGAACACCTTCTCCGGGATCGTCCGGGGCTCCGTCAGCAGGGCGTCCCAGACCTTGGCCCGGCCGGTGAGGTTGGAGAAGTTCTCCTTGCTCTGTCCGCGCATGAACCACGTCTGCAGCGCGGAGGCGAACGCCACCGCCGCCACCGTGGCGCACACCACCGCCCAGGCGAAGAACCGGCGGGCGGCGGCGCTGGTCAGGAGCAGCGAGGCGATCGCCAGCGCCAGCCCGACGAGCATGCCGATCGTGGCCGTGCGGGTGTGGGTCATCGCGAGCAGGACGAAGGACGGCACGATGATCACCGCCGCGCCGGCCCCGGTGGTACGGCGGTCCAGCAGGAGCAGCACGGTGAGCCCGATGATCACCGCGGAGTACTGCCCGATCTGCGGCGGGGTGAGCGGCCACAGCGCGCCGACCAGGCGCCCGCCGTAGTACTCGGGCATGGCCGTGCCCGGTGAGATGAGCAGGCCGGCGGCGACCGACACGAGCACCGCGTAGTACATCCGGATGTGGGTCCGGACGAACAGCATGCCGTCGGCCCACCAGCGGCTGGTCAGCCACAGCGTGGAGATGAAGATCGCCAGCCGGGCGCAGCGGAACAGCGCGCCGAACCCGACCTCCAGCTTCAGGCTGGAGATCACGCTCGGCACCAGCAGCATGGTGAGCAGGAACAGGAAGGCGTTGGCCCGCACGCGCAGCCGCAGGTTGAGCACGAGGGCCAGCGCGAACGCGGAGACCAGCGAGCCCATGGTGGCCATCTGGATGAGGGAGCGGGGGATCGTGACGATGGTCTTCGCCCCGGCGGAGCCCAGCGTGTTGAGGCCCAGCAGCGCCCAGACGATCCAGACGGCCTTCGGCGTGCCGTCAGGGCGTGGTTGGGCGCCGGGCCGCGTGATGACCGGGATCCCCCCGTCGCGCCCATGGTCGCCGCGCACCTCAACCACCGTCCTGCGCGGCGAAGGTGCTGCCCGTGTCCTGCTGGTACGGCACGCCCTGCCACTGCGCGGAGTCGAGCGGCCGACCCGGGTCGTCGGCGACGAAGCTCCACGGTCCGCGGTAGACGTTGTCGTGCCAGCGGTTGTCCTGCTTGAGGGTGATCGCCTCGGACACCAGCTTGCCCTTGTACGGCGACCAGTCCGGATAGGTGCCGTAGTTGGAGAGCACCGCCATGCGGCCGCACTCCGCGCCGCACCTGACGACGGACGTGTCGAGGGCGAAGCGGTTGTCGTGGATGTCCACCCGCTGGGTCTTCCACCGACAGTCGGCGTAGAGCGGGGCGGTGTCGATCGCGGGCTTCGCGCAGCGCTGGGTGTCCTTCACCAGCAGCGTGCAGTAGCCGGTCGAGGTGTTGGCCGGGCTGTTGCAGAACCGGTCGGCGTTCTCCCACAGGGTGATCCCGGACCAGTTGTCCTCCAGCACGTTGTGGTCGATCTCCAGCTTGTCCGTGCGGGCCGGGACGCGGGGTTCGCCGCCGGCCTCCGACACGTAGACGGCCGCGTGCGGGAAGTCGTCGCCGTCCGCGGCGTGCCGGCGGCCCTCGACCCAGTTGTTGCGCCGGATCGTGTTGTTACGGATGACCGCGTTGTAGCTGGTCTCGTACATCAGCGCGGCACCGTCGTTGGCCTCCAGCACGTTGTCCTCGATGCGGAAGTCGTTGTTGTCGTTGTCCGCCCACAACCCGGTTCCGCGGTTGTCGTGCACCCAGTTGCCGCGGATGTCGGCGCCGTCGACGGCCCAGAACTTGATGCCTCCGCTGCAACCGCAGCCCGGCTCCTTCCGCTCCCAGTCGTCGGTGTTGTTGCCCACGACCTCGTTGCCCTCGACCAGCAGGCCCTTGATGGAGTCGCCGGTCTTGTACGCGTTCATTCCGTACTGTCCGTTGTCGCGCAGGCAGCTGGCGCGGACCTGCTGGCGGGCACCGGCCATCAGCCCGGCGCCGGAGTTGTTCCGGATCGTCGCGTGCTCGATCACCCAGCCGTCGGCCATGTCGTGGTTGACCACGCCCTCGTCGTGCGGCGCGACGAAACCCTGCACGGTCAGGTAGCGGATGGTGACGCCGGGGGCGGTGCCGCTGAACGCGTAGTTGTTGGTCCCGCGGCCGTCGAGCACCGCGCCCGGCGCGCCGAGGTAGGTGTCCCCCTCCTTGGCCATGACCTGGGCGTAGCGGTCCGGTTCGAGGGTGTGCCTGCCCGGGAGCAGCCAGAACGTGGTGTTCGGGGGGCTGTTCCTGGTCTTCGCCTCCAGGTCGCCGACCACCGCCGGGTCGACGGTGACCGCGCCCGCCGGCGCGGTCACCGGACCGGCCTCGGGATGGGCGCACACCTGGGCCACGGCTACCGACCGGGAGGGCGTGGCCGTCGGCTCCGGCTCCGGCGAGGCGTCGGAGCCGCTCGTACAACCGG
>NZ_JAFLNG010000012.1 GCF_017427025.1 Streptomyces sp. FH025 | reverse complement strand
GTCAGCCGCCCCTGCGCTGCCCGCCATGATGCCTGCCTCGTCGTCCAGTGACCGAAGTCTGTCGAAGTCTGATGGAAGTCGAATCCGGGGTTAACTACCGTTCAGTAGAGATCCTAGGGCTCCGACCTGCGGCTGCCTAGCGCCCACTGCGTGCGGGCGATCAATGCCGATCCGGAGCGGACGGATAGCATCGGGGGCACTCGTACTGGTCAAGCCCGCACTAAGGGGAATCCGTGACCCTCCGCATCTCCGTGATCGGCACCGGCTACCTCGGCGCCACGCACGCCGCCGCGATGGCCGAGTTCGGCTTCGAGGTGCTGGGCCTGGACATCGATCCGGACAAGATCGCCACGCTCACCGCGGGTCGCGTCCCGATGTACGAACCGGGGCTGTCCGAGCTGCTGCTCAAGCACGTGGTCGGGCACGAAGGTTCGACCGGGCGACTGCGCTTCACGACCTCGGCCAAGGAGGCCGCGGAGTTCGGGGACGTGCACTTCATCTGCGTCAACACCCCGCAGCGCAAGGGCGAGTTCGCCGCCGACATGTCGTACGTGGACGCCGCGATCGACGACCTCGCGCCGCACCTGACGCGCCCGGCCCTGGTGGTCGGCAAGTCCACCGTCCCGGTCGGCTCGGCGGCCCGGCTGGCCGAGCGGCTGGCCGCGCTGGCGCCGGTCGGCGAGGGCGCCGAACTCGCCTGGAACCCGGAGTTCCTGCGCGAGGGCTTCGCCGTCCAGGACACCCTGCGGCCGGACCGGATCGTGGTCGGCACCCAGAGCGAGCGGGCCGAGCGGCTGCTGCGCGAGGTGTACGCGGAGCCGATCGCGGCCGGCGTGCCCTTCCTGGTCACCGACTACGCGACCGCCGAGCTGGTCAAGGCCGCCGCCAACTCCTTCCTGGCCACCAAGATCTCCTTCATCAACGCGATGGCCGAGGTCTGCGAGGCGGCCGGCGCGGACGTCACCCAGCTGTCCACCGCGCTCGCCTACGACGAGCGGATCGGCGGCAAGTTCCTCAACTCCGGCCTCGGCTTCGGCGGCGGCTGCCTGCCCAAGGACATCCGCGCGTTCATGGCCAGGGCCGGCGAACTCGGTGCCGACCAGGCGCTGACCTTCCTGCGCGAGGTCGACTCGATCAACATGCGGCGCCGCTCCCGGATGGTCGAGCTGGCCCGCGAGCAGTGCGGCGGCGGCTTCCTGGGCCGCCGGGTCGCCGTCCTCGGCGCCGCCTTCAAGCCCAACTCCGACGACATCCGGGACTCCCCCGCCCTCAACGTGGCCGCCCAGATCCAGCTCCAGGGCGCCCAGGTCACCGTCTACGACCCGAAGGCCGTGGACAACGCCCGCAAGATGTTCCCCTCCCTGGCCTACGCCGGCTCCGCCCTGGAGGCCGTCGAGGGCGCCCACGTCGTCCTCCACCTCACCGAGTGGGCCGAGTTCCGCGAGCTCGACCCCGCCGAGCTCGGCGCCGTGGTCGCCGAACGCCGCCTCCTCGACGGCCGCAACGTCCTCGACGCCGCCGCCTGGCGCGCCGCCGGCTGGACCTACCGCGCCCTGGGCCGCCCCAGCTGACCCTGGAACCCCCCGAACGCCTTTGAACGTCTTCGAACGCGTTCAAGCCGTACGCGAAGATCCTTCCGCACGGCCGCTTCGGAGCGATCGGGGGCCACCTGAAGGCCACCTACGAAGCCGACGGCACGGCCCTGGTGGAGCTCCGGGCCTTCGACGTCTGAGCCCGCCCCCGTCACGGAATCCCATGCGGTCGGCGGGCACGCAGGACGCCACCTCTGTCCGCTACGCCGCCCGGGCGAGGTGCAGGAACTGCCCGATCCCGCGATCCGGGATCGAGCTGAATTCCCGGTAAGCATCCCGCACGCTCTTTTCCGCCGCCGCATCGCCGGCCACGACCAGGTCCTCGTTCCTCTTGAGGAGAGAGGCAAGCCTGGCCGACTGCTCGGCACTACGGAGCGTCAGCCTGAGCGTCTTCCTGTGAAGTCTCCGATTCAAGAAATCGAGAGGGTGTATCACCTTGAAATACGCCCTCAGCACAGGGGAGAGATCCTCCTCGGCAATGACAGCGAGGCGCTCCAGTGCATCGACAGAGGCATTGAAGAACGTTCGCCGGTCATCCACGTTGCCCGCGGCATCCATTCCCTCCATCGATGCTTCCGCCTCACGCATGGCGGCACTCCAGCGGCCGATGGCCTCGTCCAGGCCACGGTCCAACCGAGCGTGCTCCGCCTCACGGTCGGCGACTTCACGGATCGAGGCCGCGGTGTAGCTGGGACCGGAATGGGTGAGGGCACCCCAGAAGCCCTGCGCGACACCCCCGGCAGACGCGTCCCGCGCCTTGAGTTCATAGCTAGGGCCACTGTGCGTCAACGCCTGAAAGAATTCTCGATTCACAGTCTAGGCACCCCCATCTCCGACCATCGAAGGACCGATACCTACAGCTTGATTTTCGCTGCTCAGCTCCTGGGCGGGGATCGATGAAATCAATTGCCCCACGTCCGAAAGCGCTGAATCCTGCGCCGACCTCTGCCACTTGTCGAGAATCGCAGGAGCTCCCGCACCTGCGATGACCGCCCCGAAGGCGCTGAACGGACCGGCCATGGCGATGGCCCACGCGACTCCCGCACCGATCAGCATTCGAGCTGCTTCCGCGGCGATGTAGATCGATATCCTGGTCCCGCCAGGGACCTCCCAGGGCCAGCACCTCTTCGTCTGAACCACGCGGAAGAACGTCAGCAGCGAGACGAGCAGACTCCCGACGAGGCCGTAGGCCGCCATCGCTAATTGCGACATCCCGACTTCTCTCTACCCGCATCCACAGCTGACTACCCGTCAACGCTACCGTGCGGGCAGCGCGCGGTGTCACGGTTACTCCGAACCGTCCGGTACTCCGCGGGTCTCCCGGTCGAGGATGTGGGCCCGCAGGCTCCGGGACCTAGCCGATCCGGCCGGCCGGACCGAGGCGCGGGATCTCGATGGCGGGGCACTTGTCCATCACCATGGACAGCCCGGCGGTTCGCGTCCGCTCGTACGCGGCTTCGTCGACCACTCCGAGCTGGAACCAGACGGCCTTGGCGCCGATGGCGGCCGCCTCGTCCGCGACCTCCCCGGCGAGGTCGGACCGGACGAAGGCGTCCACCACGTCGACCTCGAAGGGGATGTCCGCGAGGGAGGCGTAGCCCTTCTCGCCATGGACCGTCTCCGCCTTCGGGTGCACCGGCACGACCCGCTTGCCGAAGCGCTGGAGCACCTCGGCCACGCCGTAGGCCGCTCGCCGCTGGTTGGACGAGAGGCCCACGACGGCCCAGGTGTCGCCCAGCGCGGTAAGGATCTTCCGGACCGTCTCCGGGTCGCCGTACATGCCCTGCCTCCTCGCAGCCGAGAACCGAGAACCGAGAACTCACCTCACCCCAGCGCCACCGCTCCCCCGGCCATTCCCGGCCGGGATCCGCGCGGGCCGGCCCGCCAGGTCGATGTGAAATCGGATGACACCTGGCGCGGCCGTCCCGGTCGACGTGATGGACGTACGGACAAGTGCCCGGCCGTCGAGATCCCGCGGCTCGGTCAGGAGTTCACGCCGTCCAGCTGGGCGATGGTCGCGATGGACGGCCGGCGGGTGGTGCGCAGCGAGGCGGCGACCGACTCGGCGTCGCGCAGGACGCGGACGGCGTTGTGCCAGGTGAGCTTGGCGAGGTCGGCCTCCGACCAGTGGCGGCCGAGGAGTTCGGCGACCAGGTTGGGGTAGCCGGCCACCGAGTCGAGGCCGTCGGGCAGGAAGGCGGTGCCGTCGAAGTCGCCGCCGATGCCGATGTGGTCGATGCCGGCGACCTCGCGCATGTGGTCGAGGTGGTCGGCGACGGTGGCCGGGGTGGCGATCGGGCGCGGGTTGGCGGCCTCGAAGGCGCGCTGGCGCTCCATGGCCGGCGGGGTGGTGTCCAGCGGGTGGAAGCCGTGGGCGCGCATGTTCTCGTCGGCGGCCAGGGTCCAGTCGATGGCGGCGGGCAGGATGAACTTGGGGACGAAGGTCGCCATCGCCACCCCGCCGTTGGCGGGCAGTTGGGCGAGCACGTCGTCCGGGATGTTGCGCGGGTGGTCGCAGACCGCGCGCGAGGAGGAGTGCGAGAAGACGACGGGCGCCTCGGTGACCCGCAGGGCGTCGCGCATGGTGTCGGCGGAGACGTGCGAGAGGTCGACCAGCATGCCGAGCCGGTTCATCTCCCGGACGACCTCCTCGCCGAACCGGGTCAGCCCGCCCGCCACCGGCTTGTCGGTCGCGGAGTCGGCCCACGGCACGTTGTCGTTGTGGGTGAGCGTCAGGTAGCGCACGCCGAGCTCGTACAGGGCGCGCAGGGTGGCCAGCGAGCAGTCGATGGAGTGGCCGCCCTCGGCGCCCATCAGCGAGGCGATCCGGCCCTCGGCCCGGGCGGCCTCGATGTCGGCGGCGGTGCGGGCGAGCCGCAGCCGGTCGGGGTAGCGCTCGACCAGGGCGTGGACGAAGTCGATCTGCTCCAGGGTGGCGCTCACCGCGTGGTCGCCGGCCAGCGAGGCGGGCACGTAGACGGACCAGAACTGCGCGCCGACCCCGCCCTCCGCGAGGCGGGCGAGGTCGGTGTGCAGGTGCCCGCTCTGGTCGGTGGCGAGGTCGAGCGCGCCGAGGTCGTACCCGGCCTGCTCGCGCATCGCCCAGGGGAGGTCGTTGTGGCCGTCCACCACGGGGGCGGTGCGCAGCAGGGCGCGGGCGCGGTCCAGCGGGGTGAGGGAGTCCGTCTCGGAAGTCATACGAGCTGTTCTACCCCACCCCGCCGCCGGAGCCACTCGCCCGTGCCGCCGGGGCCACTCGCCCGTGCCGCCGGGGCTACTTGGCGAAGCCGAAGGAGGTGGAGCCGGCCACCTTGGCCCGGAGCTTCTGGCCCTTCTCGGTGGCCTGGTTGTTCAGCTCGGCCTGGAAGTCGGTCATCTTCTCGGTGAGTTCGGCGTCGAAGGCGGCGAGCATCCGCACCGCGAGCAGACCGGCGTTGCGCGCGCCGGCCACCGAGACGGTCGCCACCGGCACGCCGGCCGGCATCTGGACGATCGACAGCAGGCTGTCCATGCCGTCCAGGTAGCGCAGCGGCACCGGCACGCCGATGACCGGCAGCGGGGTGACGGAGGCCAGCATGCCGGGCAGGTGGGCCGCGCCGCCGGCGCCCGCGATGATCGCCTTCAGGCCGCGCTTGTGGGCGTTCTCGCCGTACGCGACCATCTCGCGCGGCATCCGGTGGGCGGAGACGACGTCCACCTCGTAGGGGATCTCGAACTCGTCCAGCGCCTGGGCGGCGGCCTCCATGACGGGCCAGTCGGAGTCCGAGCCCATGACGATGCCGACAACAGGGTTACTCATTCGGTGATCGTTCCTCGCAGGTAGGCGGCCGCGTGGCGGGCGCGCTCGCGGACGTCGTCGAGGTCGTCCCCGAAGACGTTGACGTGGCCGACCTTGCGGCCGGGCTTCACGTCCTTTCCGTACATGTGGATCCGCAGCCCGGGGTCGCGGGCCATGCAGTGCAGGAAGGCGTGGTACATGTCCGGGTAGTCGCCGCCGAGGACGTTGACCATGACGGTCCACTTGGCGCGCGGCCGGGGGTCGCCGAGCGGGAGGTCGAGGACGGCCCGCAGGTGGTTCTCGAACTGCGAGGTGACCGCGCCGTCCTGGCTCCAGTGCCCGGAGTTGTGCGGGCGCATGGCCAGCTCGTTGACCAGGATCCGGCCGTCCCGGGTCTGGAACAGCTCGACGGCCAGGTGGCCGACCATGCCGAGCTCGCCGGCGATCCGCAGGGCGAGCTGCTGGGCCTCGTCGGACAGGACCGGGTCGAGGTCCGGCGCGGGGGCGGTGACCTCGGCGCAGACGCCGTTCTCCTGGACGCTCTCGACGACCGGGTAGGCGACGGCCTGGCCGCTGGGCGAGCGGACGACGTTGGCGGCCAGCTCGCGGACGAAGTCGACCTTCTCCTCGGCCAGCACCGGGACGCCGGCCAGGAACGGGGCCTGCGCCTCCTGCTCGTCGTCGACGACCCAGACGCCCTTGCCGTCGTAGCCGCCGCGGACGGTCTTCAGCACGACCGGGTAGCCGGAGCCCTCGTTGGCGAAGGCGGTGACGTCGGCCGGGTCGGCGACGATCCGGTGCCGGGGGCAGGGCACGCCGATGGAGTCGAGCGTGGCCCGCATCACACCCTTGTCCTGGGCGTTGACCAGGGCCTTCGGGCCGGGGCGGACGGCGATGCCGTCGGCCTCCAGCACCCGGAGGTGCTCGGTCGGGACGTGCTCGTGGTCGAAGGTGATGACGTCGCAGCCCGCGGCGAAGCGGCGCAGGGTGTCGAGGTCGCGGTAGTCACCGAGGACGACGTCGGAGACCACCTGTGCGGCGGAGTCCTGAGGCGTGTCGGCGAGGAGCTTGAACCTGACCCCGAGCGGGATGCCCGCCTGGTGTGCCATGCGGGCCAACTGCCCGCCGCCGATCATGCCCACCACTGGAAAATTCACATTGCCCGGGGAAGTCACGCGGCCCAGGATATCCGGGCCGGTCGGGGGCGGTGGAGCCGCCGGTGGGGCCTGCGAACCGGACGCGCGTAGATGTCAACCGGGGGCCCTGCGGGCTGAGCCGTTCGGTTGAAGCGGGTAGCCTGGACGGCTAGGTCCTCGTCCACGCGGTCAGATCATGTGTGTGCACGCAGGGCTCAAGGGGTGGCCGCGTCCCAGCGATCCGCCCTTTCGACCCGCGCGCACATGGAGGCAGCCCGGTATGGCGACGACCGCAGCTTCGAACCCCTCGCTCATGCAGAAACTGCGTGGGCTCTCGGGCGAAGTCGTGAAGTTCGGCATCGTCGGCCTGAGCGGCGTGGTGGTCAACTTCGCCGTGTTCTGGGTCTGCATCAACGGCCTGGGCCTGGCGTCGCTGCGCTCCAACATCGTGGCGACCGTGATCGCGATCGCCACCAACTACCTCGGCTACCGCTACTGGCTGTACCGGGACCGCGACGCCGCCTCGCGCAAGCGGGAGATCACGCTGTTCCTGGTGTACAGCGGCATCGGCATGCTGATCGAGACCGGCGTGCTCGGCCTGTCGGTCTACGTGCTCGGCCTGGACTCGCACTACGAGCAGCTGGGCGCCAAGGTGATCGGCCTCGCCGTCGCCACCGTGTTCCGCTTCATCTCGTACCGCACCTGGGTCTTCAAGGCCGTGCCCGAGCCGGCCGAGCCGACCGCCGCGCCGGAGGCGAACCACCTGGGTGGCCAGGGGCTGGCAGCCCAGGCCGAGATGATGCTGGCCGCCGAGCAGATCCGTTACGCCAAGGCCGAATAGGCCCCGCACCCCCGCCCGGACCCGCGCGCCCCAGCACCCCCGCCCCGACCGTCTCAGGCGCCTCAGCGCCTCAGCGCGTGGTGTCCTCGTGGCTGCGCCCGAGGAAGAGCGCGAACACCGCCGGCTTCAGCGACAGCAGCTCCAGCCGCCCGCCGTCCGCCTCCGCGAGGTCGCGGGCCACGGCCAGCCCGATGCCGGTGGAGTTGCGGCCGCTGACCGCGCGCTCGAACACCCGGTTGCCGAGGTCGGCGGGCACCCCCGCGCCCTGGTCCTCCACCTCGACCACGGCCGAGGTGCCAGAGGGCCGCACCCTCAGGGTGATCGTCCCGGCGCCGTGCATCAGCGAGTTCTCGATCAGGGTGGCCAGCACCTGGGCGACCGTCCCCGGGGTGCCGACCGCGGTGACCCCGTGCAGGCCCTCCAGGGACAGCACCCGGCCCTGCTCGCGCAGCGTCGGGCCCCACTCCTCCACCTGCTGCTTGATCACCTCGTCCAGGTCGAAGGCGACGGCGGTGGGGCTGCGCGGGTCGCGCTGGGTGGTGAGCAGCCGCTGGACGACGTCGGTGAGCCGCTCGACCTGCTGGAGGGCGATGGTCGCCTCCTCCTTGACCGTCTCCGGGTCCTCGGCGAGGGCGGTGATCTCCTCCAGCCGCATGGAGAGCGCGGTGAGCGGGGTGCGCAGCTGGTGCGAGGCGTCGGCGGCGAGCCGGCGCTCGGCGGTGAGCATCCGGGCGATCCGCTCGGCGCTGGTGTCCAGCACCTCGGCGATCCGGTCCAGCTCGGGCACCCCGTACCGCCGGTCGCGCGGGCGCGGGTCGCCGGAGCCGAGCCGTTCGGCGGTCTCGGCGAGGTCGGTGAGCGGCCGGGCGAGCCGCTTGGCCTGCCAGACGGCGAGCGCCACGGCGGCCTGGACGGCCAGCAGGGCGACCACGCCGAGCAGCAGCAGGTTGTTGGCGATCTCGTGGTCGACGTCCTCGCGGGACTGCTCGACGGTGACGATCTCGCCGCTGTTGCCGCGTTCGACGGCCTTCAGCAGGTGGTTCCCGGCCGGGCGGTCACCGGCGGAGACCACCTGCTGGCCGGGGATCTGCACCTCGACGTAACTGCCCTCGGTGACCTGGCTCTCGAAGACGCGCCCGGTGTTGACCGACTCGCCCGCGGCGAGCCGGCTCTCCACCAGGGCGAGCACCCGGACGGCGGCCGCGTCCACCCGGTCCTGGGCCGAGTTCACGATGGTGCGCTTCTCGACCAGGGCGAGCGGTACGCAGAACACCACGACGACCACCAGGACGACGACCAGCAGCGAGTTGATCATCCTGCGTTTCACGCTGCCGCTCCCCGAGGTGGTTGTGCTCCGTCGGCCGGCGCCCGGCCACGATCTCCGTACGGGGCTAATTCTTCTCGAACCGGAACCCCACCCCGCGCACGGTGGCGATGTAGCGCGGGTTCGCCGCGTCGTCGCCGAGCTTCTTGCGGAGCCAGGAGATGTGCATGTCCAGGGTCTTGGTCGAGGTCCACCAGGTGGTGTCCCAGACCTGCCGCATGATCTCCTCGCGGGTGACCACCCGGCCGGCGTCCCGGACGAGGACGCGCAGCAGCTCGAACTCCTTGGCGGAGAGGGTGAGCTCCTCCTCGCCGAGCCAGGCGCGGTGGGACTCGATGTCGATCTTCACCCCGTGCGCGCCGGTGGTGAGCTGGTCGACGTTGCCGCGCCGGAGCAGGGCCCGGACGCGGGCGAGCAGTTCGGCCAGGCGGAAGGGCTTGGTGACGTAGTCGTCGGCACCGGCGTCCAGGCCGACCACGGTGTCCACCTCGTCGGCGCGGGCGGTGAGCACCAGGACGGGGCAGCTCTTGCCGTCGGCACGCAGGCGGCGGCAGACCTCCAGGCCGTCCATCTCGGGCAGGCCGAGGTCGAGGACGACGAGGTCGACCTCCTCGGTGAGGCCGGCGGCCAGTGCGGTCGGACCGTCCTCGCGGACGAGCACCTCATAGCCCTCGCGTCGCAGGGCTCGGGCGAGCGGTTCGGAGATCGCCGGATCGTCCTCGGCGAGCAGCACACAGGTCATGTGGTGATGGTAGTCCGCCAGGGTATGCCCGTACGCCTTGTGAGGTAGTTCACAGAGCGTGATCGTTATACAAGGGCCCACCGAGAGTCAACGAGGCGCCGCCGATCGCCAGTTCAGGGAGAAATCCCCCCTCCGAGCTTAAATCCGAAGGAAGACACGCCCGATTACCATGGATCGATCGGGCAGATCTACCCGCAACTTTGCCATCGCCATACCTGATTCATGGCTTTTGTCATCTGATAAAGCCAAATGTCGCCACGTAGAGTGGTTCAGGTCCACGTCCGCCGCCACCCCCCTAGGCGGACGCTGTCAGGCAAGGAACCACTACTCATGGCGTCTAAGACCCTGGACACCGACGCGACGTCGGCCCCGCCCAGCGGCAAGACCTTCCTCGGGCACCCCCGAGGGCTCGCCACGCTGTTCATGACCGAGATGTGGGAGCGCTTCTCCTACTACGGCATGCGTGCCCTGCTCATCTACTACCTGGTCTCCGGTGGCGCCGACGCCGCCACGGGCAGCCAGGGCGGCGGCCTCGCCATGACGGCCGCGACGGCGACGGCGATCTACTCCGTCTACGTCTCGATGGTCTACCTCATGGCCTACCCCGGCGGCTGGTTCGGCGACCGGGTCTGGGGCGCCCGCAAGACCGTCGCGATCGCCGGGTTCGTGATCATGTCCGGCCACATCGCGCTGGCCGTCCCGGGCCAGGTGGCGTTCTTCGTCGGCCTGCTCCTGGTCGCGCTCGGCTCCGGTCTGCTGAAGGCCAACATCTCCACGATGGTCGGCCACCTCTACAACGGCCCCGAGGACCCGCGCCGCGACGGTGGCTTCACCGTCTTCTACATGAGCATCAACCTCGGTGCCTTCGTCGCCCCGTTCGTCATCGGAACGATCGGCAAGGAGTACAACTGGCACCTGGGCTTCGGGCTGGCCGCGGTCGGCATGGCCTTCGGCCTGGTGCAGTTCCTGCTGGGCAGCCGCCACCTGAGCGCCAAGAGCAGCGTGGTCCCCAACCCGCTCAAGCCTGCGGAGCGCAACAGCCTGCTGGTGAAGGCCGGCGTGACGGCCCTCGTCGCCGCCGTCTTCTACGCCGTCATCGTCGCGATGGGCGTCTACACGCTGAACTGGGCCCTGGTCCCGCTGACCCTGGCCGGCCTGCTCATCCCGGTCACCGTGCTGGTCCGGATCAAGCGCGACAAGGACCTGAGCGCCGGCGAGCAGTCCAAGATGTCCGCGTACATCTGGTTCTTCGCCGCGGCCGCCATCTTCTGGATGATCTACGACCAGGGCGGGTCGACCCTGTCCCTGTTCGCGGACAAGAAGACCGCGGACTCCCTGTTCGGCTTCGGCTTCTCGGCCACCTGGTACCAGTCGCTGAACCCGCTGTTCGTGATGGCGCTCGCGCCGGTGTTCGCCTGGCTGTGGCTGTGGCTGTCCCGCCGCGACAAGGAGCCGAACACCATCGTGAAGTTCTCGATGGGCCTGTTCCTGATCGGTGCCTCGTTCTTCATCTTCATCGTCCCGATGAGCATGGCGGACGACGGCACCAAGGTCTCCCCGCTGTGGCTCGTCTCGATCTACATGATCCAGACCATCGGCGAGCTGTGCCTCTCCCCGGTCGGCCTCTCCGTCACCACGAAGATGGCGCCGCAGAAGTACGCCTCCCAGATGATGGGCGTCTGGTTCCTCGCCGTCACCGCCGGTGACTGCACCACCAGCCTGCTCTCGCTGGCCGGCATCTCCCTCGACGGCATCGGGATCATCGCGGTCGAGGCCGCGCTCGCAGCCCTCGCGGCGTTCGCCGTCTACACGTACCGCAAGAAGGTCCAGGCCCTCATGGGCGACGTGCGCTGACGCCCGTCCCCCAGCGGCTCCGGGGCCGTCACGGAATCCTGAATTCCGTGGCGGCCCCGCCTGTTTTCCGGTCGACTGCTTGGTCGACTACTTGGTCGACTATTTGCTCGACAGGGCCGATCCGGCCGTGCCTATGGTGCCCGGCATGACGACCGACTCGCTGCCCCGACAGTTGGCCCGCACCCGGCGCTTCACCCTGGGCGCCCCCGTCCTCCCGACCGTCTCCGCCGACGGCGCCACCGTGCTGTTCCTGCGCAGCCGGGGCGGTACGGATCCGCTCGGCTGCCTGTGGGCGCTGGACACCGCGAGCGGCGCGGAGCGGCTGATCGCCGACCCGGCCGCACTGGGCTCCAGCACCGGCATCGCCGCGTACGCCACGGATGCCGCCGGCTCGCTCGCTGTCTTCGCGCTGGGCGGTGCGCTGTGGCTCGCCGATGTCTCCGCCGGCACCGTCCGCGCCGTCCCGGCCGCCGGCCCGTCTGAGGACCCCCGACTGGACCCGGCCGGCCGCCGGATCGCGTACGTGAGCGGCGGCGCCCTGCGGGTGACCGCCGTGGACGGCACCGATGACCGGGTGCTCGCCGAACCCGAGGCCGAGGACGTCGCCTACGGCCTCGCCGAGTACGTCGCCGCCGAGGAGATGTACCGCGACCGCGGCCACTGGTGGTCCCCCGACGGCACCGCGCTGCTCGTCACCCGGATGGACGAGCGCGCGGTCACCCGCTGGTTCCTGGCCGACCCGACCGACCCCCAGCACCCGCCGCGCGCCATCCGCTACCCGCTGGCCGGCACCGCCAACGCCGAGGTCACGCTGTGGCTGCTCCACCTCGACGGCCGCCGCACCGAGGTCCGCTGGGACCGCGCCGCCTTCGAGTACCTCACCGCCGCCGGCTGGGACGGCCACGGCCCGTACGCCGCCGTGCAGAGCCGCGACCAGCGCACCGTCCGCACCCTGGCCGTCGAGCCGGACGGCGCCACCCGGGTGCTCGCCGAACAGCGCGACGAGCACTGGGTCGAGCTCCTCCCCGGCCTGCCGGCCCGTACGGCGGGCGGCGCGCTGGTCGACTCCGCCGATGTCGGCGACACCCGACACCTGACCGTCGACGGCGAGCCCGTCACCCCGGCGGGGTTGCAGCTGCGCGCGGTGCTCGGAGTGGAGGAAGAGGGGGTTCTGTTCACCGCCTCCGAGGACCCGGCCGAGACCCACCTGTGGACGTACACGCCGGGCGTCGGCGTCCGGCGGCTGAGCGACGGCCCCGGATTGCACACGGGCGTGCGGCGCGGCGGCACTCTGGTGCTCACCACCCGCTCCCCCGACGGGTGCACCACCGTGCTGCGGGAGGGCGCTGCGCCGCTCCCGCTCGCCTCGCACGCGGAGCCGCCCGTGCTTACCGCCCGACCCGAGCTCCTCCGGCTCGGCCCGCTGGGGCTGCGCGCCGCGCTCTACCTGCCCTCGGGGCACCGGCCCGGCGACGGCCCGCTGCCCGTGCTGCTCGACCCGTACGGTGGACCCGCGATGCAGAGGGTGACGACCGGCGGCCAGTGGTTCGGCCTGGTCTCGCAGTGGTTCGCCGACCAGGGCTTCGCGGTGCTGGTGGTGGACGGCCGCGGCACCCCCGGACGCGGGCCCCGGTGGGAGAAATCGATCTACGGCGACAAGGCCGGACCCGCCCTGGAGGACCAGATCTCGGGCCTGCACGAGATCGCCCGGCTGCGGCCCGGCCTGCTCGACCTGGGCAGGGTCGGCATCCGCGGCTGGTCCTACGGTGGCTTCCTCGCCGCCCTCGCGGTACTGCGGCGCCCGGACATCTTCCACGCCGCCTCCGCCGGAGCCGCCCCCACCGACCACAGGCTGTACGACACCCACTGGCAGGAACGCTTCCTCGGCCACCCCGACGAACACCCCGAGCACTACGACTCCTGCGACTTGATCACCGAAGCCCCGAAGCTGACCCGCCCGCTGCTGCTGATCCAGGGCCTCGCCGACGACAACGTCTACCCCGTCCACACCCTGCGGCTCTCCGCAGCGCTCCTCGCCGCCGGCCGCCCCCACGAGGTCCTCCCGCTGCGCGGCACCGGGCACCGGCCGACGGACGAGGCGACGGTGGAGAACCTGCTGCAACACGAACTTGGCTTTCTGAAGCGCTCGTTGGGCGTGTAGAAAGCACCTGAACGCGCAGGAAGTCGGCCCAGCCGACTTCCTGCGCAAGGCAAGCACGGTACCGTCCGTCACATGGTGAAGCTCGGACGACGACATCGGCTGACCGCCTTGGCGGCCATAGCCTGACGCTCAACATCGGCTGGGGCTGCGAGAAAGCACCTGAGCTCGTGGCCCGCGAGACCGCCGGCGCGGTGAAGGTCTCCCTGCGGCACACGGTCCGTCCGGGGTTCTGCGACCTGGGCGGCTACGCACAGATCACCACCCACCTCAACAAACCGCTCGGGACCAGGGCGCTGAACGACGCCACAGGCAAGCCCGCCGTCCACTTCGACGAGCGCAACCTTCTCCAACCCACATTCCTGCCGGAGAACTACTACCCCTACCCTGCGGGCAGGATGGTCGAGTTGCCCGGCCTGGCACCGCTCCCGACCGACACCCCGGCCTGGGCCATCGGGTACCGGCTGGGAACGGGGCCTGAACAGGGATCCCTGATCATCAGCCAGACCCTCCGGAACAGCACACCTCCGGACGGCCGGACCGCCACTGTCAAGGGCCAACCCGCGACCATCACGCAATCGGATTCTCAGGGCGGGCCCCGTTCGCTGACATGGTCCGACGGGACCTACACCTTCGCCGTCACCACCGGCGGCCCTCCGCGACTCTCGGACGAGGAGCTCATCCACGTCGCGGAGAGCCTCTAGACCGGACCAGCCAGCGTTTCGATGGGCAGAGGCGGCCATTTCGGCTCCTTCCGGGTAAGGCTTGCCAGCTCTTCCGGTGGTTCGGCGCCATCCTGAACGGTCGTGACGTAGGCCTTTGCCTCCTGCAGGTTCAGCCGCGGGGCCTGCTTGCGCAGGTGGCTCATCGCGGCCACGACGCCTGCGGAGTGGACGAGTGCGCGAACAGAGGCGGCCAGTGGATCAGGCGGTCTGATGCCCTTGGTCTGTAGGAGGTACTGCTCCTCCCAACCCTCGTCCTCCCAGCAGGCGGCGGGCACGTAGTGGATGCTCCCATCGTGCCGGTCCACCAGGTAGTGGCCGCCGACGAAGCTGCCGCGCATGTCACGGGCCCAGGCCTGCTCCACCGAGCGCCAGAAGACGAGCCAGCCGACCGCGCGTTCCTGCACGTGATAGACGTCCGGCGTGGGGGCAGACCCCCTCCATGGCTGCGTCGGCAACTCTCTGGCCAGGAAGGACTCGATGAGCTCGACGGCGCGTTCCTTGGAGATCACGATGTCATCATTCGCCACAGGTCAACCGGTTTTCGGCATGCCCGCGCCGTCCCCACCGCGATCTCAAACGCGGCCTCAGGTAGCCAGGTCTTTCCTACACTCCAGCGCCTTTCCCCCAACTCCCCACTCCAGCAGGAAGTCCTGCGAGACCGAATTGCCAATTGACCCCGTCAGAGCCACACTTCACCCCGGTGCGTCAAGGCGAAACGATCTCATCGAGGCGTGCGCCCCGCGCCGCCTCCATCGTGCTGGCCTTCCGCAGGTCCGACCACTGCCAGATCCGGCCGATCGCGTCGGCCGTCGGTTATTTCGCGACGATCACCAGGTCGCCGCGCCGCTCCCGCGGCACGGCGACCTGGTGATCGTTGGGCGCGCAGAAAGCACCTGAATGCGCAGGAAGTCGGCCGGGCCGACTTCCTGCGCCGGGCGACCGGGCCGCTCGGTCCGTGATCAAGGCCGTCACAGTGGGCACGGCGGGGGTGTCTCGCCGGTCGGGTTGAAGGTTCGAGGGCACGAGACGGCGCAGACTGATCGGAGCTGCTGGCCGGGAGTCCAGTACGTCCACACCACGTCGTGCGGAAAGGTGTCGAGGAAGGTCCTGGCGTGGTCCAGCCGGATCTCCGGGTCGAGGTCGATGTCCAGCGCCGGGGAGTCGGCGAGCTGCTTGCCGAGCCAATCCACTGCTTCGGCCGGATCGTTCGTCGTGAACTTGATCTGCACGGCTGACTTGGCGAGCCAGTGCATGACCTCCAGCGGTGGAACGGGGCTCGACCACTCGGGCCGTACGCCGTTCTGCATCGCGGGAGGTCGCCGTTCGGAGTCGTCGGGCCGCTTGTTGCCCGCCCAGGTGTAGCAATGCCAGTGCAGGCCAGGCCTGTTCCAGTGATCCATGAGCGCCTTACCCTGGTCAGGAGCGGGCCCCGCTCCCAGTTGCGTTGGGAGCGGGGCCCGCCTGTGTGGTGCGCGTCAGACGGTAGTGGTGGAGCGAGCCGGGCCGATGCGAGCCGCGCCTAACTCCGCCATGGTGAACCTCAGTTCGAAACAGACATGCCTGTGGTCAGCCTCGGAGCGGCACCGGGTTCTCCGGGGAATCGAGCCACACGGTGTGGGTGCCCGAGGCGACCGTGAGGCCGAAGCGGTCGAGGCCGGGGCGGCCCCGGTCGTCCCACCAGTGCCAGGCGGTCTCCACCTCGTCCCAGAGCTTCCGGGGGCCGGACTGGTACACCTCGTACTCCGTGCGGCCCCGCTCGTAGTCGGCGGACGCCCAGGACCGGGTGTCCCGGCTGTAGAGCCACAGCGTGTACGCACCGTCGTCGTAGCGCTCCGCCCGCCAGAACGCGCCGGGCACGGCCGCCCCGATGACGAACTGCTCGAACCACCCGCCCGTGTCCGGCGGGGGCAGTTCGGTGGTGGTTCTCACCGCGTCGGCAGGCCACTCCTGTCCGCGCAGGTAGTCCTCGAAGGGCGGCCGGTCCGTGCGCTGCTGGCGCAGGCGCATGAACGCCGAACTCCGGGTGAACCTGCCGCTCGCGCTGGTCCCGTCGTCGTTCACGGTCAGCCGGACGATCTGCTCACCGCCGTACTCGGTGCCGAAGGGCGCCACGATGATCCCACCGGGGGCTACCTGCTCCAGCCACGCCAGGGGGACCTCCAGCAGGGAGCAGGTGGCGATAATCCGATCGTAGGGAGCGCCGTCCGGCCAGCCGTGTCGCCCGTCGCCTTCGACCACGGTCGGCTCAAGTCCGGCCCGCTCCAGGTTCTTTCGTGCGCCGCGCGCAACGTCCGGGTCGTACTCGACGGTCACCACGTTGGGGCCGCCCAGGCGGTGAGCCAGAAGACCCGCATTCCACCCGGTGCCGGCTCCGACCTCCAGCACCCTGTTGCCCGGGCGCACGTCGAGGTCCTGGAGCATCGAAAAGACCATGGTCGGCATGGAGTTGGAAGAGCTCGGGGTCGTCCCGAGTCCATCGCCTTCGTGGTGGCCGTCGTCCCACTGCGTGGTCAGCGGGATGTCCGAGTAGACCGCCCGGCGCCACCCCTCCGGGTCCTGCGACCGGTACACGACGGGGTTCTGTTTGGTGCCGTCCGCGATGCCCGGCCAGATGCGGTCCGGGACGAACAGTTCACGGGATACGGCCTTGAAGGACGGGAACCAGTCCGAGGTAAGTGCGCCGCCCGCCACCAGCGCGGAGGCGAGCCCGAGGGGGCCCGCCTCCTTGTGCGTCTCGCCGGTCACTTGCCGCCGCCGCCCGCCGGGGACGAACCGTCCGACGTGTTGCCGCCCTCGTCGGACCCACCGCCGCCGTGTCCGGCGCCCTTGTTGCTGTCGTCCTGCTGCCCGCCGCCCTTGCCGTCGCCGGACCCGCCTCCGCGCTTGCCCATCTCAGTACCTCCGTGTTGTCTCGCTCCCGTTTATCGGGCATGCGCCAACATAGGCGCAATTCTGGGGCGCCCGGAGGGAATTTCCTGTTCGCTCAAAAATTCACCAAGTTTCCTGCTGCCGAAGGAACTCGTCTCGAATGCCTTCGACCATGCTCCGCATCTCGCGGCCCGTGACAGCCACCAGCTCGAACGCCTGGAACTTGGCAGCGTACTGATCCACATCCTTCGGCTCGCTTGTCGTGATTTCCGCGTGCGGAATTTCCACGATGACCAAGCGCGAGTCGAACATCACGAACGAGCAGGTCGGGAGATGTGCTTTCGGAGCTCCCTGGGGCACCACTCCGACAGTGATGTTGGGCATCCTGGACATGGTCACGAGCTTGTCCAGCTGTGCGGCCATCATGGCCGGCGGGAGGATCTCCCAACGCAACACAGACTCGGTGATCAGGAAATGGAACGATCTGGCCCGGTCGAAGAGGATCTCCTGGCGACGCAATCGGGCGCCGACCATCTTCTCCAGAACTTCGGGGGTGAGTTCGGAGTGCTGCTGTACAGCCCTAACGTACTCCGGGGATTGCAGCAGGCCGGGGATGCAGGAGGGCTGGAAGACGCGAAGAAGCCGCGTCTGGGCCTCTATCGCCCTGATCTCCTCCTGGTGTTTGTGCAAGCCGGCCCGGCGATAGATCCGCCATGCCGTGGCCTCCGTTGCGATGGTGCGGGCGGCCTCGGCAAGTCGGGCTTTGATCTCCTCCGGGACATCCAACGCCGTGAGGATGCGCTCCACATCGATCACGCTGGGCGTGAGCCGCCCGTTCTCGATCTTGCTCAGCTTGCTCGGAGACATGGCAGCACTGCGGGCGACTGCTTTGGCCTCCTTCCCGCCGGCCAGCCTCAGTTCCCGCAGTGCTCTACCGAGATCTATGCCTCTCACGCGCTTCCGTACCGCTCCCACCAGTCGGCGAACGGCACGGCGTGGCTCAGAGCGGTGTCGCGGTACTCAAGCCACTTCTCGGCGGTCGGCTCCTGGTCGGCACCGAGGAAGGTGCCACGGTCGCCATAGCGCATGGTGACGACCGTCGACTCGTCGAAGGCCCAGAAGTCGGGGACGCCTTCGAGCGGGTTGGGCTGCTCGGTGGTGTCGAGGATGAAGAACTCCTCGCCGACTGTCAGGTTCTTGGTGTACCCCCAGCCGAGTTCGTACCGGAGGTACGGAGTCAGCGGTCGGGCAAGGATGTGGACCCGGTACATGCGCTTGCCGCCGCTGGTGTTCGCCAGGACTTCGTCGGCCCAGTCCTGGTTGTAGTCGGTCGGCTGCGGTTCGCCGTCGAAGAACGACCGGAGGTACTCCGGATCCGACGATCCGCTGTAGTCGTCCAGCGTTTCGAGTCTGAACGCCTCTCGCCGGAACGTCGAGAACAGGTTCTCGAAGTCTTCACCCGAGATACTCACTGGGAACCCTCCGAATCAGCGCAGCCGGAATGCGAACCGCGGTCTCCCCAGAGGGAAGCCGGATCGTCTCCAGTGCTGCCAGGTCCGTCACGACGTATCCCTGGATGATGAGGTCTCCGGTGCCGTCCACGGCATACACCGCCGGGCAACTGCCCTTCTCACACTCTCCAACAAGGCGTGTCAGCTTCACGATTGAGCTCCCTCCCTTACGGCCAGCGTCTCGTTCGATGCTCCCGAAGCCGCGACTACAGGGTCAAGGCTCGGCAGTTGAGAGAACGGGAAACCGCTCGAAGGTCACCGAATCGAGTGATCGGGCCCTGGCTAATCTCCGAAGGACACCGGGGTGGCCACCGACCCGATCCGGTTGCACCCCTGGATCTGCGACGTTCACGGCCTGCCGGTCGAAGAACCCGAGCACACTGGCGACTACACCCTGATCAACGCATCACCGACCGACCCGGAACGAGGCCTCGATGCCCACCTCGCACATCCTGTTGCCCGGCAAGCGTGTCAGCCTGGCGATGACCAACCGTGACCACCTGACCGACTACCACCGTTGGGAGAACGACCCCGGCACGATCCTCGGCTTCGGCACGCAGGTCGCCCAGTCCTGGGAGGTCCGGGCCGGGGGCTGGGAGGCTCAGGGGCGCAACAGGGACTACCCCCAGTTCGAGGTGGTCACCGCTGAGGACCACACGCCGGTCGGCATCACGACCCTTTCCATTGACCCCGCTGTGAGGACCGCCGAGTACGTCATCCTCCTCGCCCCCGAGGCACGCGGGAAGGGATTCGCCACCGAGGCCACCGGACTGACGCTCCGCTGGGCCTTTGAGTACACGGCGCTGCGGATGGTGTGGCTAAAGGTCCTGGAGCCGAACGCGGCAGGCGTCGCCGCCTACCAGAAGGCCGGGTTCCAGCCCGCCGGCCGCCTGCGGCAGTCGGGCTACTGGCTGGGCCACCCCTGCGACGAATTGCTGATGGACGCCGTCGCCGACGACTTCCTCCTCACCACCGAGTCCGCCTGAGCGACAGGTCGCTCCAACCGGTCCGAGGTCACGCCGACTATCAGATGCTGCTGGCCAATTCGGGGCTTTGATCACTTCGCCTCGTCGAGCCGGCTTGGCTCGACGAGGCGAAGTGACGGAACGATGCGGGGTCTTTGGGTTTTCGAAAGCCCAAATAGCCACAGGACTTCAACACTCCTGTAGTTTCAACTGCCTTTCTTGATAAGCTAGTTGAGTGCTAGCGTTAGCTTCCTCCACTCCAACGAATACTGCGAGATGCCTTTCATGACTCAGGCCATGCCTCGCCCGAAGAATCCCCTGGCTCCGCGGTTTCAGGTGGCGCTGCGACCTGCGGAATTGCCCGACCATGACTTTGAGGACGACGCCACGATCAAAGGTCGGCGATACAGCGGGCTGAGCCTCGTCGGCCGAGCGGGCGAAGCAGTCGAAGTCGAACAATGCGCCTTTGAGAACGTCCGATTCACCGGCATACACCTGGTCCGGTCGGTACTCGCTCACATCACCTTCGAGACCTGCGACTTCGCCACAGTCCGGACACAGGACGTGTCCATCCTCCGAAGCACGATGACCGGATGCCGACTCACCGGGTCGTCCTGGAGCAACGGCAGCTTCCGTGACGTCCTCATCGAAGGCACTCGGACAGACAGCGCACTGTTCCGCTACGCGAAGTTCAAAATGGTGGTCTTCAGGGAGTGCAATCTCTCCCAGGCTGATTTTCAGTTTGCCGAACTACGCGATGTCCGATTCGAGAAGTGCGACCTCACCGGAGCCCAGTTCGCCAACGTTGTCGTTCAGCCCGGTGTCAGCTTCGACAACTGCACACTGGTTGACGTCGGAGGCGCCTCGCACCTCAAAGGCGCTACTGTGCGAGGCCCAGGATCCATGGAGCTGGCTCTGAGCCTCGCCAGGGAGGCCGGCATCCTGTTTGAACCCCAAGCGGCGACAGGCAGCTCGTAGTGCGCGAACTCCTGGCCCGAGATCGACCGGATGACGAGGTCGAAGTCGATCGTCTCGGCGAAGGCCGCGAGTTCGCGCACCATCCGGAGGAGCTGCTGTCCGGGAGTCCAGTACGTGCTCACCACATCGAAGCCTGTCGGCCACGTCAGGCACCTTGCGAAGGGTCACGCGCGACTCGCCGTTGTCGTCCACTCATCGGGATCGGGTCCCGAGTAGGCCGGTGAGCGGAAGGTGCGACGGAAAGCCTCGGGGCCGTGCCGCTGGTCGAGCCAGCTCGAAAGGCCGAACAGATTGCCGCTGATCATCGCCGCGATGATGAGCGCGTGCAGTGTGCCCGTGTCGGACTCGCCCATGTCTGTGAGGAAGCGCTGATAACGCGCGCCGACGCCGTGCTCGTATCCGGCCATGGCCAGGTGGAAACGGGAGGCAACACCAGGCTCCGCGTGGTCGAAGTCGCTCGGCTCCAGCCGTCCCGTGGTATCGCGGAACGCCAGGCGATCGGATGCCGCGATGCGTTCGGCCACACCGAGACGGTCAGCCACCGCGGCGGCGATCATCCGAGCCTCCAGATCCGTGGCCCCTTCCATCACGATGCCGAGATTCCGCGTCGAGGGAGCATCGCCCCTGTCCTGAGCCGAGTACGTCCGGCCTTGCCGGTCGCGGCGGTTGATCCCGTAGCGGCTTCGGATCACTTGCTCCCCTTGGAGCCGGTACTCCCGGAACGACCCCCAGTGCAGGCAGTCGTGCGCGTAGCTCCGGAGGAGGTCGAGCGCCACCAGTTCCGGCGACGCCGGCCGGGGATCATTCAGCCGCCCGTACCTCGTGACCACGGAGGCCAGTTGCACATGCCGGTATCCCTGGTTCGGGTGGTGGAAGCCACCGAACGCATCGGGTCGGGTCGAGCGCACCCCGACCCACACGCGGTCGATGGGCAGCAGTCGGTTCAGGCCCAATTCCCTGTAGCGGTTGGCCAGAAGGGCCGCGCCCTGCCGGAACACTTCGCGAGCCGGCTCGTCGGTCGACGTGTCGAGCACCCAGTGCAGGAGTGAGAACGTGATGTGCGGGTGAGCCCGGTCGAGCGCCGCCGTCGCCCGTCGCGCGGCCAGTAGGTGAGCCAACTCAGCCCGTTCGGCCGCATTGCCGACCAGGTGCTCGTTCGGCGCCAGGCAGGAGGGGGTGAGCGATTGGCCGAGGGTCAGTACGGCCGACGGCTGATCAGCTGTCGGTGCGATTCCTGCACTCCCTCGGGGAGTTCGTCCGGTGAGAACCATCGAGCCTCCAGGATCTCGAACGAGGCGGCCCTGATCTGTCCGGTGACGTACAGGGCCTCGTAGGCGACTTCGACGCGCAGTTTGTAGCCGCTCTTCAGGTGCGCCAGCTCGCACACCTTCACCGTGAGTCCGGTCTCCTCCCGGACCTCACGCACGATCGTGTCTTCAAAGCTCTCGCCCTTGTTGGCGTAGCCGGTCGGCAGACCCCACTGCCGGCCCTCTGGCCACATGCGGTGCTTCAGCAGCAGCACCCGGCCGTCCTGGTCTCGGACGATACCCGTCACCCCGACCATGAACTTCGAGTGCCACAGCCACAGCACGCGCCACTGCATCGGACCACGGATGATCCGCCAGAGCTTCGCAGCGATCTTCTTCATGGGTTCGCCCTTTCGTTGGTAGGGCCCCCGCGCGCCGCTCGCGCGGGGGCCCTACGATCCCGCAACCAGCACCGCCGATACCAAATCCACGATTATCGGACTAACCGAGACGGTGTCAGTGGAGTTGCCGGTGCCCTCGAGAACGCAGCCATAGGGCGAGAAGTCCAGATTAGGGCGAGCGGGAGAGGGAAAGGCGATTATTCCCGTGGATGACTAAAGATCACGGAGGAAGAGTGCCGACCATTCAGCCAGCTTCTCTCGGGCTTGCTCGCCGAACAGTGCATACCCTTCGTACATGGCGAACGCATCCCGGTACGCCTTAATATCCCGCCGGTCCCGGAGCGTGACAATTCCGGTCTCTGTCTCGACAGTGGCAAGGCTGCTGTCGTACACCGTGAAGGTGTTCAGCGGACTCTCCGGGATATGCATCCCTAGTGGAATCACGCCGAGTCGGACGTTCGGGAGCCTGGAAACAGAGATGAGTCGTTCGATCTGCATCACCATGGCCCGCGGTGGCAGGAGTGCCCACCTGGCGGCCTGCTCGGTCAGCATGAAGGTGAAGGTCTTCGACTCGTCGTACATGACGGTCTGGCGCTCCAGCTTCTTCATGACGGCCTTGGTGGTATCCCCCGGTACATGGGCGAGGCTCGCCCGCACATATTCGGGCGTGGCAAGTAGCGTATTCAGCATCGAGATCAGGAAGTAACGGATCTCGGTGGAAGACTGGTCAAGCGCCGCAAGCTCGACTTGCTTCCTCTCCAGTCCCTTCTTTCGCAGAGTGCGAATGTCCTGCCACTCGGTATTTGCCACGCGGGCCAGGTCAAGTACCTGCTGCGCCAGCTCGCCCGGCACTTCGAGGGCCCGCAGGATCAGCTCCACATCCACCAGGGACGGGGTGGTCCTGCCCGTTTCGATCTTACTGATCTTCGACTGTGTCATGCCGCAACGCCGAGCAAGCCGGTCTCCTGCGAGACCGGCTTGAACCCGTAGTTCCCTCAGTGCTTTCGCCAGGTCACTTTTGCTGTGGCCCAGCTCTTCCGGGTTTATTGCCACCCGTGTTCTTTCACGTAGTCCATGAAAGGCACCGACTCGGCCACGGCGATCCGCCGCCATTCCCGATAAATCTCGACGTCACCCTCGACAAGCACGCGGTTGATCTGCGTTCCATCGGGCTCGTAGTTCATCAGGACCACAGTCGAGTCATCGAAGGCCCAGAAGTCCTGGTCCGGAAGGCCCGGATTCGGCCTGCTGGTCAGGTCGAGAATGCGGATGTCCTCGCCGGCCCTGGCATGCGGCTCGTAGTACATGAACTCGTACCGCAGGTAGTCACTCAGCGGCCGAGTAACGATGTGCACGCGCTGAACCGTGCGACCGGCCGCAGCATGAGCCCTGAGCCTGTCAGTCCAGCCGGACGTGTAGGCACCGCCAGCTCTGCGTACTGGTCCCCCTGGAAGACGAGAGTGCCCCGGTCGGTGAGGTAGACGTTCGGGCAGTCTCCCTCCTTGCAGTCGCCGGTGCCGGCACCCGTGAGCCGCTGGTGAGCCATGGCCAACCCCCTTCAGCTCGGCCCTGGTTGGACCGCCTGAACGAAACCGTATGGAAGGGGCGCGTGGCCTGTCCACGCGGTTCGGGCACTATTCCCGTCCTGGACTAATGATCACGGCCTCGCACGGCAACACTGCTCACCTCGCGGCCAGCGCCGAGGAACCGGGCGTGTGTTCCCCTGGCGGCTCCTTGCGGGAAGCAAGGAGCCGCCGGTTGGTGGGGACCACGCTCACTTCCGGTTCGCGCGGGGAGGGGAGGTACGGCGGGCTGTCTGCACAGGAAGTCGGGCAGGCCGACTTCCTGTGCAGGCAAGCGCCTTCGGAGAGGTGTCTCGCAGCGCTCTTTGCCACAACTGATGCCGGGGGCTCACCGCTCCGCTTCGCCTCGTCGAGCCGAGCCGGCTCGACGAGGCGAAGCGGCAGAACGATGTGCTCAGGCGTCGGTGGTGAGGTGGTCGAACGCGCCAGCCTTCGCGCCCTGGAGGAACGCGGCGAACCTGGCGGCCGTGGTGTGGACGATGACCTCGCCATCGTCGGACTCGCGGAGTTCGATGACGCCTTCGACCACACGGACCTCAACACAGTTGTTGTTGTTTGCCGTGTAGCTGGATGCCTGCCAGGTGGAGCCGCTCGCCATTGCCACAACCCCTCTCATACCCACCGGCGGCCCCTTGCGAGCAGCAAGGGGCCGCCGGAGCGGACCGCTAAGGGTTGGCGATGAGGTGGTCGAACTCGCCGGCCTTGGCGCCCTGGAGGAACATGGCGAACTTGAGGGGCGTGGTGCGGGCGATGACGTCGGGATCATCGGACTCGCGGAGCTCGATCAGCCCTTCACGTACGCGCACCTCAACACAGTTGCTGTTCGCTTCGCTGAAACTGGACTTCTGCCACTTGGTGCTATGCATGCCTGTCGTTCATTTCCTTCACGATCGAGCGAATGTAGTCCCGCGACTCGATCTCGGGGAGCGCGGCGGCTTCGATGCGCTCAAAGATTGCGCGATAGCCCGCCAGCTGGGCGGGCGAGTCGAAGATGTGGGAGCCATGAGACGAGTCAGCCTGAACCGTATCCAGCTCCGGCACCGGCCCCTCTGCGTAGAGCAAGTTCTCACTGGGACCGGAGAAGTCGGCCGTGTGGAACGGCACGACACGCAGCGAGACTCCCGGAAGCTCGGAGTCTTCGACAAGGGAATCAAGCTGTTCCCTGAGTACCGCAGGTCCGCCGTACTGGATGCGTAGCGCTGACTCGTGGATGAGCGCCACGTACAGCTTTTCACCGTGCCGAATTATCTGCTGCCTCCGCAGTCGGAAGCTCACCCTGCGATCGATCTCGTGATCGGGGAGAGGGGTGAAACCTCTGGCGAACACGGCAGTGGCGTAGGAACGCGTCTGAAGCAGGCCCGGAATGAAGCCGATGTTGAAGCTTCTGAGCCTCTTCGCGTGGCCTTCAATCTCCGCCACATCGATTGGGGCGGCCGCGAGTTCTTCCCGATACTCATCCCACCAGAACGACCGCCGCTCCCTGGCCATGTCGGCGAGCGCTTCGACCAAGGGCGCGTTGACGCACATGCAGGCCTCTGCGATCTCGTGCAGACGCTCCACGCTGACGGCCGACTTCCCGATCTCCATCTGACTCACCAGGGCGGGAGTCACCCCGAGCAGGCGGGCAAGGTGGCTGCCGCCGAAGCCGGCCTGCTCTCTCATCCTTCGGAGTTCGGCGCCGAGGCGTCGCTGACGAAGAGTGGGGATCCGAAGAGCCATGGCGTCCTCTCTGCTGGTACAGAGGCCAGTGTGCCGTGCCGGTCACAGGTGTATCCATCCGGGCTCAGCAGCGCACGTCCCCCGTGCGGGGGAACCTCTCCCAGTCTGGCTACAAATAAAGAGCCGATGGGCTATCGTCGTTCACAGATCGATCCGACGGATCATCAGTAATGCCCGCACACCGGGCAGTAGGCGCCTGCTGCCCCGCGCGCCGCAGAGCAGTCGTGCCCAGCACGACCTGGCTCACGGCGATGCATCCGTCGCATCTCCTCCCCCCTCACCGCCTCACGGAGGTTCCCGTGTGCACCCGTAACTCCCCCTCCCTCACCCTCACCCTCTCCCGCCAGGCCCTGCGGAACGCCCTCACCCGCAACGGCTGGAGCCCCGACTCCATCTCCAACGCCGAACTCGCGCTCGCCGAGCTGATCACCAACGCGTGGCGGCACGGCAACACCACCTCGCCCATCGTCTACTTCTCCATCCTCGGCATCACGCTCCACGTCTCCGTCTCCGACGAGAGCGACGCGCTCCCCGAACCCCGCGCCCTCTCCGACCTCGCCGAACACGGCCGGGGCCTCCAGCTCGTCGAGGGCCTCACGCACCGGTGGGGCGTCGACCCGCAGAAGCGCGGCAAGAGCACGTGGTTCGAGCTGGACTTCGTCGCGTGAGCCGCCAGCCGGTCGCGCCCGAGGACCCCAACATGCGCGACTTCAACGAGCAGCACATCACCACCCTCCTCGGCGAGTTGCACCGACGCGGCCTCCCCTACGGCCTCCTCTGGGGCTCCGCCTCCCCCGGCGAGACCACCATCGACGGCCACATCCTCGTCGACTTCGGCAACGCGCCGCTCAGCACCCTCATCAACCTCCTCCACCTGCTCACCGACCTGGAGCGTGAGCGCGAGTGGGACCGGTGAAGTTCTTCGTCGGCGCCGTCCTCCTAGCCCTCCTGGCCCTCGCCATCGTCACGGTGGGCCTCGGCGCGGTCGCGACCCTCAGGATGCAAAAGCCTGAGGACATCGACGACTTGGGCTAGAAACACGCGAAGGCCCTCGCCCACCCAGGGCGAGGGCCTCGACGGTCCGGTCCGCGTCTCAGACCTCCCGAACGCCCGCCCGCCACACCGCCGCCGTCAGCGGCACGCCCGGCCGGTACGCCAGGTGCACGTGCGAGGGCGCGTCCAGCAGCAGCAGGTCGGCCCGGGCACCAGGAACGACCGTCCCAACATCGCCGCGCCGCAGGGCGCGGGCGCCGCCCGCCGTGGCCGCCCAGACCGCCTCGTCCGGCGTCATCCCCATCTCCCGCACCGCCACCGCGATGCAGAAAGCCATCGAACTCGTGAAGCTGGAGCCCGGGTTGCAGTCCGTGGACAGCGCCACCACCGCGCCCGCGTCCAGCAGACGGCGGCCGCTCGGGTACTCGGCGCGGGTGGAGAACTCCGCCCCCGGCAGCAGCGTCGCGACCGTCTCCGAGCCGGCCAGCGCCGCCACGTCCTCGTCCGTCAGGTGGGTGCAGTGGTCCGCCGAGGCGGCCCCCAGCTCCACCGCCAGCTGCACACCGGGCCCGTACGTCAGCTGGTTGGCGTGCACCCGGGGGGTGAGGCCCTTCTCGATCCCCGCCGTCAGGATGGCCCGCGCCTGGTCGCCGTCGAAGGCGCCCTTCTCGCAGAACACGTCCACCCAACGGGCGTGCGGCGCGCAGGCGTCCAGCATCTCGCCGGTGACCAGGTCGACGTAGCCGGCCGGGTCCTCGGCGTACTCGGGGGCCACGATGTGCGCACCCAGGTACGTCGTCTCCGGGGTGTGGGCGGAGGCGATCCGCAGCGCCCGGGCCTCGTCCTCGACCGTCAGCCCGTAGCCGGACTTGCACTCGATGGTGGTGGTGCCCTGCCGCAGCGCCTCCCGGACGAACCCGGCCAGGTTCGCCTCCAGTTCGGCATCGGTGGCGGCCCGGGTGGCCGCCACCGTGGTCCGGATCCCGCCCGCCGTGTACGACTGCCCGGACATCCGGGCGTTGAACTCGGCGGTGCGGTCGCCCGCGAACACCAGGTGGGCGTGCGAGTCGACGAAACCGGGCAGCAGCGCCCGGCCCTCGGCGTCGAAGCGCTCGTCCGCCGCCGGGGCCTGCGCCGCCGGGCCGACCCAGGCGACGGTACCGCCGTCGACCACCACGGCCGCGTCGGTCAGCAGGCCGAGCGGCCCGGTGCCGTGCCCGGGGTCGTTGGTGACCAGGCTGCCGATGCCCGTGATCAAGGTGGTCCTGGTACTCAAGACAAGGCCTTCCGAGTTGGGAAACGTGAGGGGGTCAGTAGTCCAGCGCGCCGATCGCGGCGCTCAGCGCCCCCGGCACGTCGGCCACCAGCTGGTGCACACCGTCCCGGACGATGTGCCGGCCGCCGACCACCAGGTGCCGCACGTCCGCCGCCGAGGCCGCGAAGACCGCGATCTCGGCGCCGAGCCGGGGCGGCGGGCCCGCCGTACGGACGGTGTCCAGCGCGATCACCGTGAAGTCGGCGAGCGCTCCGGCCTCGATCCGCCCCACCTCGGGCCAGCCGAGCGAGGCGTGCCCGTCCTCGGTGCCGGCCCGCAGCAGTGCGTTCGCCGTCCAGTGGCCGCGGGTCCGCGTCCGCAGCCGCTCGTCCAGCTCCAGCGCGCGGGCCTCCTCGAACGGGTCGATCACCGCGTGGCTGTCGCTGCCCAGGCTGATCGGGGAACCCGCCGTGGCGAGCCGGCGGGCCGGGCCGATGCCGTCCGCGAGGTCCCGCTCGGTGGTGGGGCACATGCAGACGGTCGTGGAGGAGTCGGCGAGGAGGCTGACGTCCTCGTCGGTGAGGTGGGTGGCGTGCACGGCCGAGGTGCGCGGGCCGAGCGCGCCGTGGTCGGCGAGCAGTCTGGTCGGGGTGACGCCGTGCGCGGCCAGGCAGGCGTCGTTCTCGGCGGTCTGCTCGGACAGGTGGACGTGCAGCGGCGCCTCCCGCATCGCCGCCCAGTGCGCGACGGTGCCCAACTGCTCGGCCGGGACGGCCCGGACGGAGTGGATGGCGGCGCCGATCCGGGCGTGCTCGCGCGGCTTGAGCGCGTCCGCCCGCTCGGCCCAGGCTTCGGCGTCGCCGTCGCTGAACCGCAGCTGCGGGTGGGTCGGCTCGGCGCCGAAGCCGGAGGACAGGTAGCAGGTGTCCAGCAGGGTGATCCGGATGCCGGCCCGGGCGGCGGCCTCGATCAGCGCCTCGCCCATCGCGTTCGGGTCGGTGTAGCGGGCGCCGCCGGGCGCGTGGTGCAGGTAGTGGAACTCGCCGACGGCGGAGATCCCGGCCAGCGCCATCTCGGCGTAGACGGCGGTGGCGAGCTCCAGGTAGCTGTCCGGGTCGAGCGCGCCGGCGAACCGGTACATGGTGTCGCGCCAGGTCCAGAAGGTGCCGGAGCCGACCTGCACGTGCCCGCGCAGCGCCCGGTGGAAGGCGTGCGAGTGGGCGTTGGCCTGGCCGGGCAGCAGCAGCCCGTCGAGGCGGACGGCGCCGGGCGGGCAGGGCCCGCTGTCCGGCGTCACGGCGGTGATCCGGCCGTCCGGGCCGGTGGTGATCAGCACGTCCGGCTCGACCACCGGCCCGCTGGCGTGCGGCAGCCAGGCGTGCTGCGCCCAGTACGTCACCGGGTGGGTCACTGACACGCCAGGTCCTCCAGTACGTCGGCGAGGGCGGTCACCCCGGCCAGGCAGTCGGCCTCCTCGGCGTACTCGGCCGGGGAGTGCGACACGCCGGTGGGGTTGCGCACGAACAGCATGGCGGTCGGGATCGCGGACGCCAGGATCCCGGCGTCGTGTCCCGCGCCGGTGGGCAGCACCGGGGCGTCGAGCAGCTTGGCGAGCCGGTCGCGCAGCGGGCCGTCGAAGTCCACCACCGGGGTGTAGGACTCGCGGGTCAGCTCGACCCGGACGCCGTCGCGCTCGCCGCGCTCGGCGGCGGCCCGCTCGATCTCGGCGACCAGCCCGGTGAGGGTGCCCTCGTCGGCGGCCCGGGAGTCGAGCCAGCCGCGCACCAGCGAGGCGATCGCGTTGGTGCCGTTGGGCTCGACCGCGACCTTGCCGAAGGTGGCCAGCGCGCCCGCCTGCTTCGCCTTCTTGCGGGCGGCGAGCACGGTGTTGGCGTAGGTCAGCATCGGGTCGCGACGGTCCTCGATCCGGGTGGTGCCGGCGTGGTTGGCCTCGCCGTGGAAGTCGAAGCGCCAGCGACCGTGCGGCCAGATCGCCCCGGCCACGCCGACCGGCTGCCCCTCGGCGAGGTGGCGGCCCTGCTCGACGTGGAGTTCGACGAAGGCGCCGATCCGGGCCAGCCGCTCCTCGTCCACGCCGATCGCGGTCGGGTCGTAGCCGGCCCGCTCCATCGCGTCGGGCAGCCGCACGCCGTCGGCGTCGCGCAGCGCGTACGCCTGCTCCGGCGACAGCACCCCGGCGGTCAGCCGGGAGCCGATGCAGGCCACTCCGAACCGGGCGCCCTCCTCGTCACCGAAGTTGACGATCGCCAGCGGACGGGTGAACTCGGCTCCCCTGGAGCGGAGTTCGTCCAGCGCGGCGAAGGAGGAGACCACGCCGAGCGGGCCGTCGAAGGCGCCGCCGTCCGGGACGGAGTCCAGGTGCGAGCCGGTGACGACCGCCCCCTGGGCCTTCGGATCGCCCAGCCAGGCCCACTGGTTGCCGTTGCGGTCCAGCTCGTACGTCAGGCCTCGGTCGCGGGCCTGCTGCTCGAACCAGGCGCGGCACTCGGCGTCGGCGGAGTTCCAGGCGAAGCGGCGGTAGCCGCCGGAGGAGGCGGAGCGGCCCACGGGGAGCAGCTCCGCCCACATCTGTTCGAAGCTCACAGCTCACCCATGGGGACGCGGACGCCACGCTCGTCGGCGACCTCGGCGGCGCGGTCGTACCCGGCGTCCACGTGCCGGATGACGCCCATGCCCGGGTCGTTGGTGAGCACCCGGCGGATCTTCTCCCCGGCCAGCGCGGTGCCGTCGGCGACGGTGACCTGGCCGGCGTGGATCGAGCGGCCGATGCCGACGCCGCCGCCGTGGTGGATGGACACCCAGGAGGCGCCGGAGGCCACGTTGACCATGGCGTTGAGCAGCGGCCAGTCGGCGATCGCGTCCGAGCCGTCCAGCATCGCCTCGGTCTCCCGGTACGGGGAGGCCACCGAGCCGCAGTCCAGGTGGTCGCGGCCGATCACGATCGGCGCGGACAGCTCACCGGAGGCGACCATGTCGTTGAAGCGCTCGCCGGCCTTGTCGCGCTCGCCGTAGCCGAGCCAGCAGATGCGCGCGGGCAGGCCCTGGAAGTGCACCTTCTCCTGGGCCATCTTGATCCAGCGGGCCAGCGACTCGTTCTCCGGGAAGAGGTCGAGGACGGCCTTGTCGGTCTTGTGGATGTCCTGCGGGTCGCCGGACAGCGCGGCCCAGCGGAACGGGCCCTTGCCCTCGCAGAACAGCGGGCGGATGTACGCCGGGACGAAGCCGGGGAAGGCGAAGGCGCGGTCGAAGCCGGCCAGTTGGGCCTCGCCTCGGATCGAGTTGCCGTAGTCGAAGACCTCGGCGCCGCGGTCCAGGAAGCCGACCATCGCCTCGACGTGCCGGGCCATCGACTCGCGCGAGCGCTGGGTGAACTCGGCGGGCTTGGAGGCCGCGTAGTCGGCCATGTCCTCGAAGGCGACGCCGACCGGCAGGTAGCTGAGCGGGTCGTGGGCGCTGGTCTGGTCGGTGACGATGTCGATCGGCGCGTCCATCGCGAGCAGCTGCGGGACCAGCTCGGCGGCATTGCCCAGCACGCCGATGGAGAGCGGCTGCCGCTTGTCGCGGGCGGCGGTGGCGAGCTCCAGCGCGTGCGAGAGGTCCTTGGCCTCGACGTCCAGGTAGCGGTGCTCGATCCGGCGGGAGATCCGGGACGGGTCGCAGTCGATGCAGATCGCCACGCCGCCGTTCATGGTGACGGCCAGCGGCTGGGCGCCACCCATGCCGCCGAGGCCGGCGGTGAGGGTGATGGTGCCCTCCAGCGTGCCGTTGAAGCGCTTGTTGGCGACGGCCGCGAAGGTCTCGTAGGTGCCCTGGAGGATGCCCTGGGTGCCGATGTAGATCCAGGAGCCGGCGGTCATCTGGCCGTACATGGTGAGCCCGAGGCTCTCCAGCCGGCGGAACTCCTCCCAGTTGGCCCAGTCGCCGACCAGGTTGGAGTTGGCGATCAGCACGCGCGGCGCCCACTCGTGGGTCTGCATGACGCCGACCGGCCGCCCGGACTGGACCAGCATGGTCTCGTCCTGCTTCAGCCCCTGGAGCGTGCGCACCATGGCGTCGAAGGAGCGCCAGTCCCGCGCCGCCTTGCCGGTGCCGCCGTACACCACCAGCTTCGACGGGTGCTCGGCGACCTCGGGGTCGAGGTTGTTCATCAGCATCCGCAGGGCCGCCTCCTGCTGCCACCCCTGCGCCGTGAGCCCCGTCCCCCGCGCCGCCCGCACCTCTCGCGGCCCGCTCGCCTGCTGCTGCACCATGTCCCGGCCTCCCTGCGGATGGATTCATTCAAGCTCGGTTCGACTGAATATATCTAGACAATCAGC